>JAJYJD010000118.1 GCA_021789755.1 Bacteroidota bacterium | reverse complement strand
ATATCCAATCCGTCGTGAAAGGTTCGATAGACAGAGTGAGTTCCCGATTTGACGAGTTGAACCTGCCGAAGCGAAATCAAAAGGTAGCGCAGCCTATTCTCCACGAGATCAGGACAAGATTGAAGTTCCTTTTGAATGTCGGGCTGGACTACCTTGCCATGAACCGTCCGTCGGGGACGTTGTCCGGCGGCGAATCGCAGCGGATCAGGCTCGCTACACAGATAGGTTCCCAGCTCACCGGTGTACTTTACGTCATCGATGAGCCGTCAATCGGGCTTCACCAGCGCGACAATATCAGACTTATAAATTCACTAAAAGCGCTTCGTGATCTCGGGAACACCGTAATAGTCGTGGAGCACGACCGCGAGACGATGGAGACTGCCGATTACATAGTCGACCTCGGTCCCGGCGCCGGGGAACATGGCGGGCGGGTCGTGAAAGCCGGCACGCTGAAGGAAATACTCTCCGAAAGGAAGGAGTCGCTTACTGCAGCATATCTTCGCGACGAGAGATCCATTCCAGTGCGACCGAAAGACCAGCTGAGGAAACCGAACGGTTCGTTCCTTACCGTCAAAGGAGCTTCCGGTAACAACCTAAAAGATATAGAAGTGAAATTCCCGCTCGGCGTTTTCATTTGCATAACCGGTGTCAGCGGTTCGGGAAAATCGAGTCTTATCAACGATACGCTTTACAGGATTCTCGGAAAATTCTTCTACAGACTATCGGATCAGCCACTTCCCTATAAGTCCGTCTCGGGCATGGAACTGATCGACAAAGTCGTGGACGTCGACCAGTCGCCGATAGGACGGACTCCCCGTTCGAATCCCGCGACCTACGTGGGTGTCTTCACGCCGATACGCGATCTTTTCTCACAGCTCCCCGAATCCAAGTTGAGAGGTTACAAGCCCGGAAGGTTTTCATTCAATGTGCAGGAAGGCCGATGCCCGGCCTGCGAGGGCGACGGGATGAGAAAGATCGAGATGAGTTTTCTTCCCGACGTATACGTGAAATGTGAAGTGTGCAACGGGAAAAGATACGGCGCGGCCACGCTCGACGTCAGGTACAAGGGCAAGACCATTTCGGACGTCCTCGAAATGACTGTCGAAGATGCATTCGAGTTGTTCGGGGAAATCCCCGCCATTAAAAGAAAACTGCAGACCATGAACGAGGTCGGACTCGGGTACCTTCGCCTGGGCCAGTCATCTACGACTCTGTCGGGCGGCGAGGCGCAGCGTGTTAAGCTGGCAACAGAACTATCCAAGGTCGCGACGGGAAAAACGATGTATATCCTGGACGAACCCACCACTGGTCTTCATTTCGAAGACATCAGGATCCTCCTCGATTTGCTCCAGCGGCTGGTTGACAAAGGCAACACGGTTGTAATTGTCGAGCACAATCTCGACGTCATAAAATGTGCGGACTGGATAATAGACCTCGGCCCCGAAGGCGGAGACGCCGGAGGAAGGATCGTTGCACAGGGTCCCCCGGAGGTAATCATGAAATCGAAAGAGTCGTACACCGCACGCTATCTCTCCGATTACCTAAAAAACAGCGCGTATGGAACTTCCGGTTGAAGTTGCGGCTGAGCTGGCTCATTCCGTCGACGCCGCAGATGAAGGAAACCTGGGCAAGGCGCGCGTTTGCGCGAGAAGAGCCGTCGGAAAAGCTTTCATGATCTCTTCCTACTCGACAGGTTTCCCTTCGCCACTGAGTGCCGCACAGTGCTTGAAGGCATTGACTGAAATGAAAAATTTGCCCGAAGAGGTCCGCGCTGCAGCGCGGAGACTGGCAACAGGCGTGGCGGAAAAGGGGGACGTTTCAATATCGGTCAAGCCGGTCGAGGATGCGACTGCAATTATAACTCAACTCCTCGCAGGATGATCCCGCCGGCGGGAAAATTGATTCAAGGGGTATAACGATCGGGGACGCAGGACATGGCGCCGGCGTCTCAGTGGACAGCTACCTTCCGCTCCTTCGGTTCGCTCGCGTCAAGAAACTTCTGGTCGAGCTTTGCGCGCACCTTCTCGAGGGGCATTGCAACTCCGGTCCAGAGTTCGAAGGCTTTCGCCGCCTGGCTGTAAAGCATTTCGAGCCCGCTGACGATGATCGCGTTCCTCTTCCTTGCGGTTTTCAGGAAAGCCGTATGCACCGGGTTATACACCAGATCGAAAAATATTTTTCCGTCGAGGTCCGCGGACTCATCGACCATAATGTTCTCTTTGACTTCCGGGAACATGCCGACGGGCGTCGCGTTGACCACCAGCTTGCTTTTCTTGATGGCTTCACCCTCATTGAGATTATGCAGCTCGTCTATCTTGATATTCCTGTAGTTCTGGGAATCGGCAAAAAATTTCTTGAGCAGCTCCGCGCGGGAAGTATCCCTGTTGACCACAAAAATCTGTTCCGGACGAAAATAGGAGATGAGTGAATAGACGACGGCCCTTGCTCCGCCTCCGGCACCGAACACTGTGACCGACTGATCCGAGATTTGCTCCCTGAATGGCTTCAGGGCTTCCACTACTCCGTCTACATCGGTATTGTGCCCGACAAGCATCTCGTTTTCGACATAAATCGTGTTCACGGCGCCCACAAGCCTCGCGTCCGCAGAAATTTCGTCCAGGAATTCCATAGCTGCTTCCTTGTAAGGAACAGTCACGTTGCATCCGACGATCCCGAGTGCCGACAATCCCTTCAGCGCGTCCCGGAGGTTCTTCTGAAGGACATCGAAGGCCGAGTACTGATAATCCAGTTTCGTGAATTTGAAGGCTGTCTCGTGAATCACGGGAGACCAGCTGTGCAAAATCGGATGTCCGATTATTCCTACAAGTTTAGCGTGGGTCTTTATATTTCTTTTCATTCACCAACCATTCGTAAACGGGGAAAACAAACTTGATCAGGATTTCCGGATTGGAATGTTGAATTTGCCCGAAATCCTGGAAGAACGTGCTTATTTTGTGAGGTTCCAACTCCAGGGACTTCTTGGCGGTTTCGATGGCTTCTTCAAAAGAACCGGTCTGCAGACAACATTTGCATTTCTGATAGTAAGCCTCACTCCAGTCGGGGGAAATGCTGATTACTCTGTCGTAAGCCTTGAGAGCCTCTTCGTGCCCGCCGCATTCGCTAAGCGCGTCTCCGAGATCCAGCCATCCGTCGACATTCTCCGGCTGAATTTCAGTAACCTTGCGGTAGCTCACCACCGAAGCCTCGAACATTTCGAGTGTGAATTCCACGTCGCCCTTTGCGTGCCAAATGTCGGGGTCCGAGCCGTTCAGTCCGGCCGCTTTCGTAAAATCGCCCAAAGCCTTCCTGTACATACTCATGGCATCATAGCAGACCGCCCTCCCGAAGAGCGATTCGACGTGATTCGGATCCGACTTGAGAGCCTCGGTATAACACCTGACCGCGTCCCGGTATTCACCCAGCTCTTCGTAAGCCGTTGCCATATTGTGCCAGGTTGCGACATCTTTCGGCTCATACTTTAAGGTGGTCTTGTAGCTTTCTATCGCCTCCCGCAGTTTCCCCATGCTGAGAAGCGCGTTGCTCTTGTTGTACCAGGCGGCGCTGAACTTTTCATCTATGGCGATTGCCATCTCATAGCTCTCCACTGCCGTCTGATACTTGCCCAGCGCGTTCAGTGAAATGCCGCGATTATACCAGGCGCGATGATTGTAAGGATCAAGTTCTATAACCCGATCGTAGCATTTCAGCGATTTATCCGGCTGCTCAAGGTAATCGTAACAGTATGCGAGCTCGAACCAGGCATCTTTGTCCGACGGATCAAGCTCCGTCAGGTATCTGAAAACTTTCGACGCTTCGTCGTACCTCGTCAGCTTCTCGAGTATAACTCCCTGGTTCATCAGTGCTTCATAGCTTCCGGGGTCCACATCAAGCGCGCGCTCAATACTGTCGAGCGCCTCTTCAAACCTGTCGAGCATCTGAAGACAGCTGGCACGCCCGATCAGCGCGTCGACTTCTATCGGGTTGAATTCCAAAGCCTTCGTGTAATCGTCAAGTGCCTCCTCGAACTTTCCAAGCGTCTCGTTAATCTCCCCCCTCCTGAACCAGTTTTCCGAGCTGACGGGCATGACCGAGATCAGTTTGTTAGCAAAGAAGAGGGCGTCCTCATACTTGTCCTGGCTCATAAAGTAATCGATTATTTCTTCGAGAGCGGCGATGCTCGAGAAAGTGGGCTCTTCCCTGCGAAGTCGCTTTATTTCTTCGTTTATATTTCGCTTTTCG
This sequence comes from Bacteroidota bacterium, assembly GCA_021789755.1. GTDB lineage: Bacteria > Bacteroidota > Ignavibacteria > Kryptoniales > JAKASW01 > JAKASW01. The sequence goes on along the minus strand of JAJYJD010000118.1, from coordinate 5,964 downwards.
AACTCGTCGTACTCGTCGTCGTCGAAAGTGAAATCGAAATCATCTCTGCTCATGGGCGCCTCTTAACACGATCCAAGATATTTCTGCCAAAAGTAAAAATCAAGAATTTGCTTTTTGCCCCCCTCTTTTTCGGCTGTTTCGTACCACCTCAGACAACCAATCGGAAAATGTCAACCGTGAAATCGACGCGATGCCCCGTCCGTATTCCCTGCCATGAATCGGCAGAAAGGCCCTATATATCTTATTGGTAATAAGCAGGCAAAGCAACGTAAAACCCGCAACTTGTATCGATACGTTGAAGCTTAATCACCCATATCGAGGATGGTCTTGCCTGAGTCTTTCTTCAGGCATTTGCCCAATTTCCGGGCCTTCTTCGCCGTCCTCACGGCAACATAAACTGCCAGTTCCATCAGCCTGTATGCCTTCGTAAGCTGTACATAGCCGTTGTTATGCTGATTCGTTCCACTGTACAGGTTGTCCGTCGACCCAAAATGAACATCGTCTTTGATCAGACTCTTGAGAAAGTAAACGTACCACCACGACATACTACACCCCCTCACTCTTCCGTATTTCGACAAGACCCGCACTCATGCAACCTGCCAGACTAAGCCGCGTCGATCTTACGGCACTCAGTCCCGCCTGCTCGACGAAGCCCTAGCATAGTCGAGCGGAGAGGGAGGGATTCGAACCCTCGATACCCCGAAGGGTATTCCGGTTTTCGAGACCGGCCGATTCAACCACTCTCGCACCTCTCCATAAATCTACCCGTCCATACAAACGCGTTTTTCCGCGGAGAGGGTGGGATTCGAACCCACGTACCGCTTTTGGCGGTAACTCGCTCTCCAGGCGAGCCGATTCAACCACTCTCGCACCTCTCCGGAAGAACTTGGGCGGAAGGAATTGAGTCCAACACGCGCAAGCGTGTAAATTTAACACTTCGGGGAGAGGTCTCCAAGCAAAAACCTTCTCATTGCCCGCTGCCTGCAATCCCGCCATTCCTTGAAGATGAGGTATATGAGGGCTATCTTTATCTCAATGAGAGGAGCCGTAGCAATATTCAGCAAGGACCTGAACAGCGAATTGCGGACCCGCTACGCCCTCAATTCACTCCTGATGTTTGTCATAGTTACCCTCTCAATAATCCTCTTCTCCACGGCCGGTGAGACAGTCTCCCCAAGCCTGTCGGCGGGGATCCTGTGGATCATAATTTTCTTCGCTGCCATGAGCGGCCTTTCACGCTCCTTTGTGAGTGAAGAAGAGCGAGGAACGTCGATGACCCTTCAGCTCTGGGTCAAACCTTCATCGGTCCTCACCGGTAAGCTCCTCTTCAATTCCCTGCTGATCTACGTTCTTAACATCATGATAATCATCGCCTACACGCTGACCATGCCTTCATTTGTCGTCAAGACACCTTCGATTTTCTTTATAACAATTCTCATCGGTAGTTTTGGTCTCTCTTCTGCATCGACTTTCATTGCCGCCATAATTTCAAAGGCCAATTCGAAAGGAACTCTGTATCCCGTCCTTTCGTTTCCAATATTGTTGCCACTTCTTATGAGCGTGATCGATGCGACGAGGCTGTCCACCGACGGGGCCGCGTTTGGGGAAGCAGCGGGCGATTTCAAGATTATGTTTTCCTACAGTGTCGTCGTATCGACAGTTGCCATTGTTTTGTTCGACTTTGTCTGGAGAGATTAAGTGAAAAATTGGATGAAAATTAGCATCGGCATCTGGATCGCGGCGGTTGTCGCGATCGGTATAGCCATGCCGATAGGATATATCCCCGGGCTTGGCGCCAAGGCGCGGATAATATTTTTCCATGTCCCGATGTCCTGGCTGGCAGTGCTGGCTTTCTTCATGTCCATGTGGTATGGAATTGCATACCTCAGGAAGAAAGACATGAAGATGGATATCAAGTCTGCGACAGCGGCTGAACTCGGCTTTATCTTCAGCATCCTGGCGACCATAACCGGCTCAATATGGGCAAAATTCAATTGGGGAAGTTTTTGGAACTGGGACCCAAGAGAGACTTCGATCTTTGTCCTGCTGTTGATCTACGGGGCGTATTTTTCCCTCCGGAGTGCACTGGAGATCGAAGAGAGACGCGCCACACTTTCCGCGGTCTACTCGATCGTAGCCTTCGTGACAGTCCCATTCTTCGTCTTCATAATGCCGAGGATGATGACCGGACTGCACCCGGGCGAAGGCTCCCCCGCCCCGATCGTCAACGCGAACGGCAAGATGTACATGGATGCAAACATGCGGTACGTCTTCTACGCATCTCTACTGGGCTTCAGCTTTCTTTATGTCTGGCTCTTCCAGCTGAGATCGAAGATCGGTATTCTGACTTACAACAACCACACGGAGATCGAATAAATGGACTCCCTTTATAACTTCCTGAATGATCATTCCCTTTATGTCGTGCTTGCTATCGTTTTAGTGATTTGGCTGGGAATCTTTATCTATTTATATCGTTTAGATAAGAAGGTGAGCAAGCTCTATGAGAAGAATGAAGCTGAAAAGGAGAACTTGAGATGAAAGCAAAATACATAATTGCGGGGATAGTGATAGTAGCCTTTATTGTGTTCGGCGCGATCTCGTTCATGCAGAACAATATCGCGTACGTATCCGCAAAGGCGGCCGAGCAAACTCAGCGGACCGTCCAGGTAAAAGGATCATGGGTCAAAGACATGAAGACTTACTACGATCCGAACACGAATACATTCCACTTCTACATGATGGACGACGAAAAGACGATCATGCCCGTTGTGCTCGCCGGCGCCAAGCCGAACAATTTTGAAATCGCCAACGACGTGGTCGCCAAAGGCCGTTACGAAGACGGAGCCTTTCAGGCGAGCGAAGTTCTCACCAAGTGCCCATCGAAATATCAATCCAAGACGGGACCGCAGGCCTCCACACAAGAGGCTTCAAGCAGTTACAATTAAAGAGGGTACATAATGCTGGGCCTAGCTCTTATTTATGTGGCATTCGCAGGAATGCTGACTGCCACTTTTGCATATACATATAATTTTTTCAGCGGCAACGATAAATACCTGAAGGTAGCGAGAATCGGTTTTCACACCGGAGCCGTCTTCATCCTGTTGACAGCCGGGTATTTGATGAACCTCGTCCTCACACACCAGTTCCAGTACACTTACGTCTGGAGCTACAGCTCCTACCAACTTCACCCGCCGCTTCTGATTTCCTCGTTCTACGTCGGACAGGAAGGCAGTTTCATGCTCTGGACGATGTATACAGCCATAATCGGTCTCATCCTTATGGTATATGCCAGGAAGCACCATTACGAGTCGTCGGTGATGGGAATATTTTCTGCAATAGCCGCATTCCTTGTTCTGATGACCATGGCTAAGAATCCATTTGAACATGTCTGGCAGACATGGCCGCAGACAGTACACAAAGGATTCATGCCGGATGACGGCAGGGGGCTCAATCCTCTTCTCGAGAATCTCTGGATCGTGATCCACCCGCCCATTTTATTTCTCGGATTCGCCTCCACCGCCGTGCCATTCGCCCATGCTTTCTCCGGCCTTTTGAGGAAGGACCATGATAACTGGACAAAGGTGGCTGTACCGTGGACGCTTTTTACTTCGGCTGTCCTCGGATTTGGAATCACGCTCGGCGGTTTCTGGGCGTACGAGACGTTGGGCTGGGGAGGCTTCTGGGGATGGGACCCGGTTGAAAATTCATCTTTCATTCCGTGGCTTTTCGCCGTCGCCTCAATACATACACTCCTGGTTCAGCGTCGAACGGGCGGCTTCAAGAGAGCCAACTTCATCATGGGAATGATGCCATTTCTCCTTGTTCTCTACAGCACTTTTCTCACCAGAAGCGGCGTACTCGGGGACACTTCAGTCCACAGCTTCGTCACACCCGGGATGTGGGTGTATATCCTCCTCGTAGTCTTCATCGGGTTCTTTTCGATACTCGGTTTCGGTTTGTACATGCTGCGGGTCAAAGGAATCCCGAAGCAGAGGATCAATTACACATTCACGTCAAGGGAATTCGCGCTCTTCCTCGGCGCCTCTGCACTAGTTGTCATCGCCGGCTTCACTCTCATAGGCACAAGTGCGCCTCTCATAACGAACATCATCAAAGGGAAATCGAGCGCCATAGACACCAGCTATTATATCAAGACAAATCTTCCGCTGGCGATTTTCATGGCGGCGATGATAGGCCTCGGCCAGCTTTTCTGGTGGAAGAAATCGAATTCGCAGACGCTACTCAGAACTATTCAATTTCCCTTCACTGCGGCCGCGATCGTCACGGCCATCGTAATTGTCGCCGGAATGCACGACATCGGCATGATTCTTTTCTTCATCTCGAGCGCCTTCGCTCTCTTCGTAAACCTTGAAATAGCATATAAAATTGCCAGGGGGAATCCCAAGTTCCTCGGCGCTTCCCTTTCGCACATCGGCGTCGCGATCCTTTTCATCGGTATAATTGCATCGACGCACTACGACAAACATGTCACGCTCGCGCTACCGGAAAACCAGCCCGCTCAGGCATTCGGATACGAGCTCACCTATGTCGGTCCGCGACAGGTTGACAACGAGAAGACGGCATACGACGTGGTGGTACAGAGTGGAAAAAGCAAGTTCAATGCACCCCTCATCATGTACGCGAGTTCATACAACGACGGCGCTATCATGAGACACCCGTATATTTTCAGCCTTGTCAACTACGATGCTTTCACCCATCCGCATCTGCTCGCTTTCATTGCCGGAAACATGCTGACCCGCGACCTCTATCTGTCGCCCCAGTCTCTTGAAGAAGAAGGCGGCAGCGGCCTTCAGACATCACAGTACGGAATCAGCGTACCCCTGACACTGAATGAGCCGGCCACAACGGGCAGATTCACTTTTACCTTCAAAGGATTTCAGGTACCCGGTAACGAGCGACAGGCAATGATAGACGGAAAGGCTTTCCAGCTCGGCTCGATCGTCGAATTAAAGACCGCAGACGGCAAAACCGAGACCATTATGCCGACAAATCGGATTGATCCAACCGGCGCATCTCAACTGCACACTGTCCGGACGAAGGCGGGCGACCAATTCACGGTAACCGACGTTCACGTCGACGATAAGACAAAGCAGGCATCTATCGATCTTGCTTATATGCCTGCCAATAAGTCCCCCGATATCGCCCTCCTGAAGCAAGCCCAGCAACAACCTCAGGACACAAAACAAGTTCTTGTCATCGAAGCGACCATCAAGCCGTTTATAAACCTCGTGTGGGGCGGCGTAATTATCATGGTCATCGGATTCATAATAACCTGGAGAAGGCGGCGGGAAGATCTCTTGAGGGAATCCATCTAGATTATATATATACGATCATATCCGAACAACAAACTCGCCGTCCCATGCTTTCCCCGGACGGCGAATCAATTTTAAGGGCCGTATATCCCGACTCCATTAATTGGAGGAAACGAACTTGTATCCTGCTTTTTCGACCTTCGTTTTGACCTGAGCGAGATCCAAATCTTTTTTGAATTCAACCTCCACAGCATTTCTGGTGTGGTCGGCTTTGGCCGCGCTAACCCCATCAATTTCCATGAGTGCCTTTTCGACAGTCATCTCGCAATGGTGACAGGTCATCCCTTCCACCGTCAGTGTCGTTTTCTTGGATCCGAACCTGAACAAGTCAATCTCCTTCCAGTTCTTTGAGCTGCGAATTACAATCAGACCTTTATTTTCTTCAACCTCAATGAGTTGCTTACTACGCTGACGGAACTGAGTGCCATAGCCACAGAAGCGATCATCGGGTTAAGCTGCCAGCCCGTAATCGGGTACAGCACGCCGGCGGCAAGCGGTATCAGGATGACATTGTAAAAGAATGCCCAGAATAGGTTTTCCTTTATCACTCTTAGTGTACGCTTTGAAAGGCTGATAGACACGGGTACAAGTCTCAGATCGTTTCTGACGAGGGTTATATCTGCAGCTTCCA
>JAJYJD010000117.1 GCA_021789755.1 Bacteroidota bacterium | reverse complement strand
CGGAATTGAGTTTGTTGTGCCAGGGCGAAAACCGAAAGTGTGGCGAAGATGAAAATCGTTGCCGATATCTTTTTCATGTCGACCTCCTTCGTCTTATTGGGGCCATTCCGCGGTTGTTTGTAGTACGCCAGCGGGCCCGTTGTAACGCGGCATTGCGCTATGATAACCGCATCCCTGAAGCCGCTTCAGGACATTGAAGGCGATGGTTTCGTCGTGCTTTTGATTTTCAAACAGCCAAAGGAAAAGTAAATCTATCCGGTCAGATTGTCAAACAGGCAGGGTCATCTCACCAATAATGGTGAACATGCCCCCTGACCTGTTGGTCATAAATATGGCGGATTTGAGACATGGTTTCCTCGGAGACGGGCGATAGGTCCGCCGCCCCGACATTCTCTTCAACCTGCGCCGGGCGCTTTGCACCCGGTATCGCGCAGGTAACGGCTGGGAACATAAGTATCCAGCGGAGCGCGAGCTGCGCCATGGTCTGACCGGCCGGCACGAGCGATCTCAGGCTTTCGACAGCGTTCAGTCCGGATTCGTAGTTCAGTCCGGAGAATGTCTCGCCGCGATCGAACGCCTCGCCGTGCCTGTTGAAGCTGCGGTGATCGTCAGGAGCGAATTTGCTGGTCGGTGAGAATTTGCCGGTTAGCAGCCCGGATGAGAGCGGTACCCTCGCAAGTACGCCGACGCGCCGGTGATCCGCTTCCCCGAAGAAAAGCTCGGCAGGTCTTTGGCGGAAAATGTTGAAGATAATCTGGACAGTCTGAACGTTCGGGTACTCGATGGCTTTGAGCGCCTCTTCGACCTTCTCCACGCTCACACCGTAGAAACGTAATTTGCCCGCGGTGACAAGTCCGTCAAGCACGCCGAAAACTTCGGGCATGTAATAGACTTCGGTCGGCGGACAATGAAGCTGCAGGAGATCGATTGCGTCTGCTCCAAGGTTCTTGAGACTTCGTTCGACAAACGCAGTGATGTTCTTCCGGTTGTAACCGGCCGCGACATGCGGATCGAGTCTGCGCCCGGCCTTCGTGGCGATGAAGAATTTTTCGGATCGGTCTCTCCGAAGTTGCGCCAGCAAACGTTCGCTCCTGCCGTCGCCGTACACGTCGGCGGTATCGAAGAAGTTCACTCCGAGATCCAGCGCGCGATGGAGCGCGGCCATCGATTCCTTATCGTCGACGTCGCCCCATGTGCCTCCGATGGCCCACGCGCCGAAACTAATCGTCGATACTTTCCAGCCTGTTCGACCCAATTCACGATATTGCATTCAGATTCTTCCTTCCGTTATAGAGGCCTGGCATCGGGCCTTCTCACCTTCCAGCCAACCGGTAGTTGCCCATGTTGTCGCGGACAAGCGTGTATCTGCTGTCAAGCGTGAGTGTCCAGCCGTCCCCGCTTATGTTTCCGCCGTCGATTTTAGTCGGCATGCTGACGATTATCATGTCCCATTTCGGACTCATCAACGCCCCGTTCTCGACATTGAGTATTCCCCAATTATCCGTTACGCGGATGGTGGGGTACACGGTGCCGTTGTTGCCGAGCGGCACGAGGTTTCTCGGGTCGAACGAAATCTTCATGCTCTCAAATTTCAATATGAGATGGGGCTTTTCGACGAAGTCACTCGTGTAATGCAATAGGAGCCGGCGCCTGGCGGCCTCCCGTGCGGTCTCTTCCGCGATGATAGCTTCGCCGTCGTATCGGTCCTCCATCTGTGCCACGGCCGCTTTCAGGTCGGTCGGGACCGAGGCTCCGAAAGCGTGGATGAAATAATCCGTGAGATCTGTCCCCCCCGAAATATCCTTGTTCCAGTATTTATCGATAGTGCTGAGCAGATAGCCGTAGGTCGGCGTCGTGACGTACGCGAACGATCGAACGTATGTCGGGAAGCGGACGAAATCGTTTATGCTTTTCTCGAAGTGGTAGAGTGCCTCGTTCCTGTCCCTCCCGGCGATCATCGCGCCCGTGTATTCGGCCATGCCTTCGTTGAGCTCAAGGAGATTCTCACTTGTCCTGGCACCCGGATATAGTTGGTACCGATATTCTCTGAATGTCAGCGCGTCCGCCACGTGTCTCTTCATATCGGAGGCAGACGTGGCTTCGAGAGCCTGCCTGAGGGCCTCGAGTTCGAGTCGCAGATAAATCCGCCCGTCCTTCTCGTCGAGTTGGTTGTTGTCGGGGCTGTAACCATGGAAGCCTAGCGCCGGCTGTGCGACATGGAACAGCTCGTGCGCGAGGAGGTTGATTCTGTCCTGCTTGTTGTCGGGAAGCGGCAGCATGACCATTGCCCATTCTCTGCCGTTCCAATGGACCTTGGTGTTCGCGATATTTATATCTTCGGGAAGATGGCCGGTGTACACGTCGCCATCCCGGTTCAGGGCGCCGCCGCCGTCGGGAAAGTTGGAGTAAACCTGCCTCGTCGATGGGTTCACGAGGAGGATCGGACCGTACATGTCTCTGTTCCAAAGGTCGAACCCCTGTTTTTCGGCGACACGAACCTCTTCGAAATAGCTGGCATAAGCCTGCTCAGCCGTAGAGAAAGTTTGGGCAACGGTTATCTCATACGCAAAAAGGAAGGCCGCCACCGCGATCAGGACCGGTGAGAATTTTGGATTCATTGTTCAAAAAAACTAAACGAGTAGAAGGGAAAAATCAAATTGCGTGACGCTGCGAATCCCGGCAGTAATTGATTGTTTCACCGATACCCGACAGCATTGAAGGTCTTCGTAATGGCGCGGTAGATTGTTCCTTCCAGGACATCGGCATATATTGCCGAGGTGGTGAGCAACATGGATACGGCTAAATCGCCGAACGACCGCAGGCAGATCTCTGTAATATCTGCCCGAAATTATCTGAGGCGGGATCGTGGTCGGCGTACATCCAGTTCGTCAGAAGTTATCGAAGGGAGCAGCTTATGGCTATTCGCGTCGTGAGATTGGGCAGTCCTCGGGCGGAAGAAGAAGGCATACGCATCGGAACCGTTCGCCGTCCGCCGCGTGGCGTGCCAAAGTCGGAGTTCGCATCACAGAACTGGTACGACGTCTGGTTCCCCAACCTGGCGCCGAGCGAGAAAACCGTGAAGCTTGCGCAGGCCGCGAAGACGCCGGTTCAGTGGAAAGCATTTGTCAGAAAGTATCGCTCGGAGATGGCGACTCCGGAGAACGTTCATAGTCTCGAGTTACTCGCGGCGCTTTCTCACACCACCGATTTCTCGGTCGGCTGTTACTGCGAGGACGAAGCGCACTGCCATCGCTCGGTGCTGCGGGAACTGCTTATCGAGAAAGGGGCTGAGCTTGCGTAGGCATTTGAACCGCTGAAACGGTTGGCATTGTTTTGAATTATTATAGCACCACGATTAATCGTTGTGCTCATGAATACGATAACAAACCACCGACCGATTTATCGGTTTTGCTATTCGGTTGGTTTCTCAGCCGGCATATCGGCAATGTTGAATCCGTGTTTCGTTAGTATTGCCTGAACCTCCTCCATTAACGACCTCTTGCGATGATGTTCGTCCTGGTTTCGGATGTACGTTCTTACCGCATCGAGATGCGACATGCTCACGGAAAACGCTCCGTAGCCGCGCTGCCAGCTGAACTTCGGTCGAATTAGGTTTTCGCAATTGATCCAATGAGAAGATTCGCCCTTCATAAGCTTCACCACGTCGTCAACTTTCTGATCACTCCTCAGGTTTATCAAGACGTGCACGTGTTCCGGCTGGATCCCTAGCGAATCGATGTAGATGTTATTGAGTCTGCAATACTCAATGAAATGATGAAAGAGTTGAGGACGCAGCTGGTTCGTGACGAGTCGACGTCGGTCCTTGGTCGACCAGACGAGGTGAACGAAGATCTTCGTGTACGAATGTGTCATATACATTTCCCCCTTTCCGGCAAACCGTTGAAACGGTTATTGTCATTTTGTGGAATATTGTGGCACCACGATTAATCGTGGTGCTGTAAAACACGACAACATTCGCTAACCGATTCATCGGTTTTGTTTCTCTTCCGTCCCCCGCTATTCTAGTCATATTCAGACGAAATATCAAACATTTGGATTGGTCATGTTACGGATTCTGCCCGCACAACTATCGATCGTGGTCCTGGCTTTCAAGTATTGCCATTGTTCCCGGCACATGCCGGAATCGTAAGCCGTGGATAATGAACACGGTAACGACTACACTGAACACTATCAGGTTTCCCGTTGCGTCGGTCCATAAAAGCCCGTGCGTGCCGAGCTTTGAGTAGCCGAACCCATCGAGCCAGGTCATGTACGCAAGCGGAATGCTTCCGGCGGCCGACAGGGCGCTGTAGATAGTACTGGCATCCTTCGTGTCCGGGCCGACAATTTCCACGATCAGCGCCGTGAATCGTGCCCAGCAAAGTCCAACGGTGACAAGGTAAAGAATCGTCCCGACCAGGTAGCCCGTCGCTCCATCCGCAGACGTAAGCGCGATGGCCGCGAGTCCGTTCAGCAGGCCGGCGCTCGCGTAGACCACACGGCCGTCCCAGTCCGAAGGGATCAGTGCGCCGAGGAGTGAGCCAGCAGCGAGGGCGATTCCTCCGCCGAGTCCGTTAATCCATATGACTCCGGACGCGCCGACGCCGTAATGCGACGCGATGGCGGGGAGAAGAAGCTGCGCCGCTCCGGTACCGGCCGGCGCCATGAGAAGGAGCGTGCTCCACCTGCGGAGGGGCGACTTGAAGACGCCGCCGATCTCGCGTTTGATGGCGGCAAACCGTCCCTTGAACCAGTGCGCGGGTGCCGGCTCCTTTTCCGGCAATGTGAACGCCACGAGGGACGGAAGGAAAAGGACGAGTGCGAGGATGAGCCCCGTGGAGAAAGCTGTCAGTCGCGTGACGAGCCACAGAATGAGCGCTCCACCCAGCGCGCCGCCGGCGAGATATCCCGCCTGGTTCCAGGCCGCGGCTTTCGACTGCGCGGCAGGTGAGAGTGCGGTCACCATGAGCCCGCCAGACGATGCGAGCACGAGTGAAACCGTCACGCCGCCGACAAGAAGAAACGAGGTCAGCACATAAAGGCTTGCGGTGCCGACTAGCGGAAGCGCGATCCACATGCAGATGGCCGTAGCGAATGCCGCGAGGACGAGCCAGCTCCTCCGGCGCAATCTGACATCGACCAACGGGGCCCAGAGGAAGACGAGGATATTCGGAAGCTGCAGGAGAGATCCGATCGTGCCGATTTCGTAAACGGAGACGCCAGCTTTGCTGAGCAGAAACGGCAACGGCGTCGCCGTGAAGCCGACATAAACCGCGACCGGCAGTATTAGTAATCCGAAGATCCAGGGCTTTGGCCAGTTGCGTGTATCATTTACCGTCATGGAGCTCGATAATTTCCTGAATTCGTGATTATAACGGCCAGAGTATTCGGTTCGCGGTGGCCCGGAGAATGCGTGCAACCGGGTCAATGTCCATAACAGCTGGCGCATCATTTCCGTTCTGCATCCGGTTTCTCGTGCAACTCTGGATGGAACGGGCAGACGTCCGAAGCTTCGTGGTTCTGTATGTATCCGTTTACCTCAGGAACGCGAGGCCCGCGACGGCAGCCGCTGCCGCGACGATTGAAGTTGTGAGCATTCCAAAGACAGGGATAAGGAGGAGAATCGCGGTGAGTGAGCCGACGGTTCCACCAATCAAATCCGCCGAGTAAAGCCACGTCATTGCCTTCTGCTGCTCACCGGCGCAGCTCAGGCTGATTACGGCGAAGATCGCCGAAACCAGCATCCCGACCAAAGCCAGCATCAACGAAGTCAACCCCAGTCTGTCGAGGAGACCGGACGCGATCGCGAAACATGCAATGATGTTCAATGCTCCGAGCCCGAGAATCAGAGCTGCTTTCAGCCACGTATGTTTCTGTCCGGCAGAATGTCGGCTCGCCGCGAACTTGTCGATGATGAACGCACCGAGAGCAAGCCCGACCATGAAAGTCATCAGGAGGATTCCGATATCCTGGTACAGGACTCCGTTTTTGCTCTGGTAATTCAAGAGAAGCACCGTCTCCGACACCATTCCTACTGCGCCGGCCAGGAGCATTAAGAGAAACTGTCGCGCCGCGACAAGCCTCCTTCTGACTGCCACGATCAGCGCAACGATTGTTATGAACCAGAAGGCGGGTGAACTCATGATACCGGATAGTTCAAACGAACGCGCGTCCGGCAGTGTGAAGCCGCCGAAAAACCTGGACAGCCATATCGATATGGTGTAGCCGTAGCAGGCGGGCTGTATGTCGCTGTTGGGAATCCGCGTTCCTGTGGACACGAGGTTGTTTACGCTTATAAATCTGTCGTTTGTATAGAGGTAGTTAATGTACTCAGGCGACACCAATCTGGTTGCTACTCTTCTGTCTTTGAATCGCTTGATCAGCTGGCCGGTGTCTGTCGACAGGCCCGCGTTTGAAGCCATGAAAATATTTGTTGCTCCCGGCGTGACAATCACATTTTTGAAAACCGACTTGAGAGCAGCATAAATGGCTGCATTCCTGTTCTGCAATTGCGGCGTCCATAGATTTTCCGCCGAGGGAATCGCAAATGCCAGCGTCCCATCCGGCTCCAGCTCCGCGTAACATTTTTCGAAAAACTCCTTCGTGTAGAACCGGTTGTTTTGTGCGGACATAGGCTCCGGCATCGCGACAAGGATCATGTCATATCCCGTCCCGAAGAACTTTCTCGGATCGGCGTAGAAGATTCCGACTCTCTTGTCATGAAGCGGAGCGCGTAACTCCTGAGGCAAATGAGCGGCGACGGTTTGTATGACCATCTTGTTGATTTCGACGTAATCGATCCTTGAGGCCTGTAATTTAAGGAGCTCCGTCACTATTCCTTCGAAGCCTCCGCCAAGGACCAGTACCTTCCTGAGTTCCGCCGCCTGAAGGGTTGATATTTGTACAAACTCCTCGGCAGCAGTGGTTTCCGTCTCGTAAGAAAGCGCGTCATTCTCGAAAACGCATATTTGTTTTTCCCGCGCCGTGACCGTAACGCGGCCGTATGGAGTGTCGACCGATTCGACCAGATTGGGGTGGCTCCATGATGTCGTCAGGCGGTCGATCCTGCCGGCGATTCCGAGCATCGCAAGTACGATCGCCAGGCTGACTGCCGAAAGATAGTTTTGCGGGCGCATTTTCTTCCTCCATGAGAAGAGGAATACGACGCACAACGCCAACGCGGAGCAAAGCAGGCCCGCAGAGAGATTCCGGTAACCGAGAACCAGCAGGAGTGTGGACAGCAAACCGCCGAATACTCCACCGGCGCTCTCGACCGCATAAGCCCGGGCCAGCGACCTCCCCTCTGAGAGATATCTCCTTGCCGTAGCCTGGAAAGAAATACCGGTCAGAAGACTCAATGGAATTATTGCCGCGATCAACCCAACGATCTGGAGTTCGAAAGGAAGATAACCCCCCGGGACACTTCCGAATATTCTCCTGATATCTCTTATAAATATGATGTCTGCCGGCAGTACAACGGCCATCAGGATCAGAAGCGATTGGAGTCTTCCTTCTCCCGGTGCGCCTGATCGGCGTCCGGCTGCGGCACCGATTGCCGTACCGAGGAGCCAGAAACCCAGCGACAATATATAGATGAGCTCTATTCCATAGAACGCGACATTCAGTTCGCGGAGAATTACCACCTGGCCTAGGATCGAACCCAAGCCGATGGTGACCAGGTATGATGATGTTGATAAGTCCTTCAGCGGAAAGTTATTCACCAGAGTTCGCGTTAATGGAAACGGAGAGAGAACAAAATCGAAACAGCGGTTTCATTAAGTCCCGGTAAGAACGTCGAACGGTTATCCATTTCCTCCATATCACCTTTGTTCAGCCTTCTGAAATTGCGATTCGCTGAAAACGTCCGCCTGGAAGGTGAACAGCTGAGCATCCTTCCAGTCGCCGGCCTGCAATCCCGCCTTGTAACAAAGTTGATCGAGGAAGACCTGTTTACTCCACCCGGTTTCTGTTGCCACCTGCGGAAGGAAGACGGCCTGTCTGTTTCCCTTTCTTATGACAACCCCGTCACGTCCCAGGACAATTTCATCGGCATTCTTCACCGGCGCGAAAGGGGTGAGCACCGAGATCTCAATTTCCACTTGCGAAAGTTCTTCTTTGCTCAAAGGATTAAACCGCCCATCTTTGAAGGCGGCCTGAAGTGCCATTGCACCGACGACCGTGCATAAAGGCCGGTCCTCCGACATATTTCCGATGCATCCGCGGAGCTCGCCGTTCTTCCTCAGCGTGATGAAGGCACCTCTCTTCACCTTAAGAAAAGAATTGAAACCGCGGGGGAGGGGAACAGTCTCCGTCGCGAAGATGTGTTCAAGATTCTTCCGCGCATATTTCAGGAGGGCGATTTTGTCCGATGAATTGAGCCTGTAGGAAGAATCCACCACCAAAGTATCAGGATCAACCTGCATAACCGCCTCTCCTTTGCCGATGACGACCGCTCCATACCCGACGACCTGATCGGCTCTTCCGACCGGGTTATAACCGGAATTGCTGTAACTGACTATCGCCCCGTGAGTCGCGCCAAGCTCTTTCGCCGCGGCGATGGCAGCCATGATCGGAGCTTCACCGCACGCACAAGTCGATAGCTGAGGAATGTTCCGGTGAAGTTGTTTTTCCAGCTCGGAGTGTATCCTGTAGATGTTCAGACTTGCTACAGTCCTGAGAGTGGAATTGTCAATTCTTACCGCATCGTCGAAGCGCGGGTAGTGGGAAAGGTCTGAGCTCGCCACTATCAACGTTTTCCTGTTCTTCAGAACCCCGGCCAGAATTCGTCCGAACCTGGCGCACATGTCGGGGTCTGCTTCGCCTACGATTACCGGCAGAATCTTTGCGGCGGGAAACAAATACTTTATAAATGGTATCTGGACCTCGATGGAGTGTTCCTTTTCGTGGACTTCGATGTTCGTGGTTATGTCGGGATCGGCTTTGATCAGTTCTTCAGCCGCTTTCTCGTCGACCGCCGCATTACCGATCGGAGTTACAAATGCGCCCCCCGGATAAACCGAGATCCCTGTAAATCCGGCCGTCGTGTGATTTGTCCCGAGCACGACAATCAAATCGTACTCGCCATGTCTTACCTGATTATATCCGTCCGCGGCGATCTGCCCGGCAAAAATATATCCGGCATGTGGTACGATAATAGCGATAGGGCGATCGGCCTTAGCGGGTTCAGCATCGTTCATGAATGACGCGATCGCCTTGCTCAGCGTCGTCGAGTCGGCGGAATAAAACTGGCCCGCAAAGGCGGGTCTCCTGACAAGGCCGTCCTGTGAACTTCGCGAGTCAAGCTTCTGGCCCTGGCATGAACCGATGAGGAACAGAAAGGCGATACAGTAATAGATCCTTTTCATAACAGGCCTCTTTTCTTCAAATAGAAGCTGGATGCGTCTCATTTGCGAAACACCTTCAACTTGAGGAGGTTTCGAAAGCTCCGGTTTCCGGCGATTCAACGCAACCGGACATTGGCGACGTGTATCCGCTCATCAATTCCACACGCCCGCGATCGGTTTACCGCAGTATTCGCAGCGGCCATCCTTCAAATGGTTCTCCACCGCGAAGAAGCCACTCCGTTTAATGACGATCTTGCCGCATCCCGGACAATATGTGGAATTACCCGGGTGGCCGGGAACGTTTCCGACGTACGCGTAATGAATTCCTTTGGACATCGCGATATCTCTCGCCCGTTCCAGTGTGGAGATGGGAGTCGGCGGAAGATTCTGGAGTTTGTAGTCCGGATGAAACCTGGTGAAATGGACGGGGACATCAGGTCCCACCTCATCGACGATCCAACCCGACAGTTCATTCAACATTCTTTCCGAGTCATTCAGAGTCGGGACGACGAGATTCACGATTTCTAAGTGGGTATTGCTCTTCGAAATCTGTTTTATGCTCCGGAGGACCGGCTTAAGCTCAGCATTGCACACCTTTTGGTAAAAATCTTCGCTGAAGCCCTTGAGGTCGATCTTTATGCCGTCGAGGACGTCGCACATTTCCTGCAACGGATCCTGATTCATGAAGCCGCAGCTCACGAGCACGGTCTTCAAGTTTCTTTTCCTCGCCTCGCGCGCAATATCGGTCAGGTACTCGATGAACACTGTCGGCTCATTATAAGTGAACGCGATGACGGGGACGCCTTCGGATTTCGCGTTGCCGGCGATCTCTTCAGGTGGTACATATCTGACGGCGTAGTCTTCGGGTTTGGCCTGCGAGATTTCCCAGTTCTGGCAGAACTGGCATGACAGCGGGCAGCCTGCAGTGGCAAATGAGTAAGCCTGGCTCCCCGGCAGGAAATGGAAGAAAGGTTTCTTCTCTATCGGATCGATATGAAT
>JAJYJD010000116.1 GCA_021789755.1 Bacteroidota bacterium | reverse complement strand
ACGACTCGTCATGCTTGGTATACCTTGTATATCAAGATAGGTTCTCAGTCGACTAATGTCAAGGAATTTCTTGTCACCCTACGAAACAGCCTCTTTTCAAGCCAATCAGGCGATAGACCCGGGAAAATCAGACTGCCGACCCGCTTGCCCGAAAGGCAGACCCCAGGCGGCCGGCGCTCCTCGATTTCAGGGAGGCGTACGACTCTTCAAAACGAAGCAGCACCACTGTCCCCCGACTTTCTGAACTCCGAATTAGAATCCTGACCCGTGGAGAACTGACGTGCCCCCCAAAAAGTGGTACAATGTTATATTAGTAAAAAGGGTAATCTGACTGGTTTTGAAAAATGAACCAATGATCTCGAAGCGCGGAGATGTTATCAAGGAGCTAAAGGAAGAGTACTTCATAGTCTGTCGCGGAATTGTTTTCGAGAGATTCCAGTTTATATGAATGCGTAGGTATCATGGTCTTGTATCGCTTATCTCCGTGTGAGTAGACTTAGCATGCATGAGCAACATTTATTTCCAGAGTCCTCAAAACTGTATCTGCCGAGAATTCTCTTGTCTACAATGATGGTGATTCTTGCTTTTTGCAATTGTCGCATAAAATATAAATTATGTGACGCCAGCAAATTCAGTGACAAAGCAGCTACACGGTAAACACCGCACATTGAAAATACAGATGAACGGAGAGAAGTGTGAATCGCGAAAGAACAGATGGAGCGCAAGAAAGCGCATGACTTTATCAGTTTCTATTCTGAGTTTTCACTTTTCTTCTGAACTGTGTTGTTTGTACTATCGACAATTGGAGGATCAAGATGCTGACGAGCTACCTGAAGACTTCCCTCCGTAACATTGGCCGGCATAAGGGCTATTCATTACTTAACATCTTCAGCTTGGCGATAGGTGTTACCTGTTTTACTATCATATTCTCATATGTCAATTACCAAGCCAGCTTCGACGCATATAACAAGAAACTGGATCGTATCTATAGATTGACCACAGAATATAGGTTCAGTCCAAACTCGCCTCCTGTTGGCTACGCATGGGTGCAAGCCAGAGCAGCATCATTACTCCAATCAGAATCCCCTCAGATATCTCAGGTATGCAGATTGATCCCCCTTTGGGATTGCTATGTCTTGCGGGGCAGCATGCGATTTATTGACAAGGGCATCGCGCTTTCTGATTCAACGATTTTCAGAGTTTTCACTTTCCACCTTATCGCAGGAGACAAGCGCAGTGCTCTGAGCGAGCCGCAGTCTGCAGTGCTCACGAAAAATGCGTCATTGAGATATTTCGGAACAGTCAACTCAATTGGCAAAACCTTTACAATAGACAACGGGGGGAAACTCATCCCCTTCATGGTGAGCGGAGTCATGAAAAATGTGCCTCTCAACTCACACTTCGGCTTTGACATGCTGATACCGTTCGAAAACGCGCGGGAGATACTCGGTGGTCAAGATAGTGTGAATTGTTACACTTACCTTCTATTGAAAAAGCAAGATTCCGAAGTATCCTTCCAGCGCGAATTGCCCACCCTTGCCCACGAATATAGTGGAGATATGCCGGGGGGAAAATTCAAGTTTGTTCTCCAACGACTCCGTGCTATCCATCTTCATTCCCATCTGCGATTTGAGTGGGAGCCGAACATGGACATGCAGAGTATAGATATACTGTCACTGATCGGAATACTTGTTCTGATCGTTGCTGGTGCAAATTTCACTAGCATCTCTATCGCTCAATACTTGAACAGGGCTAGGGAGATTGGCGTTAGGAAGGCCATTGGTGCCACACGGCTCCCGCTTGTCGTTCAGCTTCTAGTGGAATCGACAATGATAGCTTTTGTAGGGACATTAGTGGGAATTACAATCGCTGAAATTGCCATGCCCGCATTCAGGAATATCGCGGGTGAGAATGTTATAAGCCGCTTCATTGGTGTGGGACCTATCTTATCGGTGGTTACCGTCGGGGTACTCGCAGGAATTATTTCGGGTATCTATCCGGCTTTCTACCTATCATCCTTTTCCGCATCGTCAGCGCTCCGCAACCTTACTGTCTCTGCACACTCGAAGTTAAACCTGCGAAAAGCACTAGTCATATTTCAGTTCATAGTTTCAATTGGACTTATCACCGGAACAGTAGTAATCGAAAAACAGTTCAACTTCATGGTGAACAAGGATTTAGGTTTTGATAAAAGTGCTGTCATCATGATTTCGATCCAATCTGAGGATGAGTACATGAGACTAAAGACTGCACTTACTGAAAAGCCTGGGATCGTTGGCGTTGGTGCGGCAATGTATGAGCCTGGTCAAAGTATGGGAAGCGTGATGACCGTTGACCCGGTTTCCCGTCGATCATTTCAGATGCGCTGGAATTCCATTGATGGCGGATTCCTTCGCACATTAGAGATGAAGATCATCGATGGAGAAATTTTCTCCAAGCAAGTTCCTACGACACTTCATGGATTCATGTTGAATCAAGCAGCCGTGGGTGTTCTTGGCTGGAAAGCTGCCGTCGGTCGGGAACTCATCGCAGGAAGAGATACGGGTTTGGTTGTGGGTGTTTTGAAAGATGTCTATTTCTCTTCAATGCGAGACAAGATCTCGCCGACAATCTACTGGTATAAGCCCTCAATGTTCTACAATATGTTGGTGAGAATCAGACCGAGCAACTATACTGGCTCCATAGCACAAATCCGATCAGTTTGGAATCAGATCGTTCCAGATGCTCCGTTTGAATTCAATTTCTTAGACCAAGACTTGAATAACTTGTATCGGTCGGAAGAACAGTTGGGTTCGCTAATTGCACTATTTGCTGGTCTCGCAATTGTGGTGGGGTGTCTTGGGCTGTACGGCCTAGTGTCATTCACCGCGAAACAGCGGACTAAGGAGATAGGTATTCGAAAAGTCCTTGGTGCCTCGTTGACTCAGATCGTTTCGATGTTTTTGCGTGACTTCTCATGGCTTATCGTGATAGCGAATTTCGTTGCTTGGCCGATTACATATTATGCGATGACTAAATGGCTTGAGAACTTCGCCTATAGGACACCTATAAATCCGTGGGTTCTCATTTTGGCAGCTGCATCTATATTTCTAATAGCGGTAATTACGATCATCATCAGCGCAATAAAAGCCGCGCTGGCAAATCCGGCCAAATCATTACAGTATCAATAGAAACTAGGGCCGTATTAACCTCTTTCCCGCTTGATGCACCAATGATATTTTAAAAAAGGTCTCCTTTAAGTCGAGAGGAGTAGCTATGATAAATTTTCAAAACAAAATCTCGCCACATCTCACAAACCTAAAGGAGAAACCTATGTTGTACACTGGCATTGATCTTCATCGATGCGTCATTGCCCTCTGCACTGTCAATGAGAATGGAACTGTAGTTGCACGTTCAAGAGTCAAGACGGATCCCGCAGCCATCCTTACTTACTTTCGCCAATGGCCAGATCGGCATCGCGCCGCCGTCGAATCCACTACCGGCTGGTACTGGTTGTGCTGACGTGCCCCCCAAAAAGTGGTCCAATGTTATATTAGTAAAAGGGGTAATTTGAACTGCTCCCCATTTTTGATCCAAATCGAATAAGAACAAAATCGTGGTTAATGTCAAGTGACTGCTGTCCTTCGTCGTTCGATTAGGTTGATGAATTCCTCCGGCGTCTGGTAGTTCAGTGCACTGTGGGGTCGTTCGGAGTTGTATTGGAGTCTCCATGCTTCGATCTTCTGCCGCGCATCTTCCAGAGAAAGGAACCAGTGTTCGTTCAAACATTCCTGTGCTTTTAGATAGGCACGTTCAACCGATTACGAAATCTTTCTTGCTTGAGGCCGGTAATTGAGTGAGCTAATTTTCCTAATGGTCCCATCACAGAAATCTTTAAGGAGGGTCCTCGTACGCAGGGTCCTTCGAACTAAAGCCGGCCGGGCATGTGGATCCGGGATTTCTTTGGGGGAAGAGTTTTTCGGGGTACTGGGCGGTGGTGCTTCATGGCATAATAAATATGATCTTGGGGCAGATCGGTAAGAACTGCCACTTACGCCACAAAAAGGCCCCTTGAAACTCGAGTCAACGTTGGATAAATTGAGACGTGCGGCAGTAACATCTAACAGTTAGAGTAGAGTCAGGAAGACAGGCCGCGAGATTCTTTGAAAGTGACCCAGATTCAATGGGGTTGTAGCTCAGTTTGGTTAGAGCGCCTGCCTGTCACGCAGGAGGTCGCGAGTTCGAGCCTCGTCAACCCCGCCATTTAATCCCGCAGAGAAGTGATTTGCGGGATTTTTTTTCGCAGGCCGGCGATTGCAGGGGTCTCATAACCCAAGAATACCTATGTAATAATTGCAAGCAATCACTTTGTTGACTCGAATCATTCGAGACAGCTTCTTCAGTTGCTCCTATGCCTGATTGTACGATAATCGAGAGTAGCAGTCTCAGTGACGAGGTCTGTGCCCCATCGCACACGAACGAAATCTCCCATGATTATGCTAACGTATATCTTTGTTGAATCCTTGTCGATACAAAACATACGAGCGACACGGAGACAAGACACAAGTTCCACAGGGAAAAATAACTCCTCCGTGGATCTCTCTCTTCTGACTCTGTGGATCTCCGTTTAACCTTCTAAAGCACCCCTGGACTCACTCCCTGTTCGCTCTCTCCCCGAATATCGCCGTACCGATCCTGATCATCGTTGCCCCTTCTTCGACCGCGATTTCGTAATCACCCGACATTCCCATCGAGAGCTCGACCATTTCAACGCCGTCAATCCCCTCTTCGCGGGCATTCAGAAATAATTCCCTCAGCTTCGAAAAACACCCGCGCACCAGACCTTCATCATCTGTCAGCGCGCCTATCGTCATCAAACCCTTGACCCTCATCGTACCGAACTTCGCAATTTCCCGCACCAATCCGAGCGCTTTCTCCGGCACCGCTCCGCTCTTGCTCGCTTCGCCGGAAGTATTGACCTCAACAAGAATGTCTCTCGACTCACCGCGCTTCTGCAGCTGGCGGTCAAGCTCGACAGCGACCTCGATCCGATCGACGGAATGGATATATCTGGTTGGAACGTCGAGGAGTCTCTTTATCTTGTTTGTCTGCAGATGACCTATGAAATGCCACTCGACAGGTGCAGACTTGGCCCGCTGGATCCGGACCGTCTTCCGGTCGCGAAGTTCGTCATACTTGGACGCGATGTCCTGCACGCGGTTCTCGCCGAACCTGAAGAGCCCGGCATCCATTGCCTCGGAAATCCTTGCGGCGGGAAATGTTTTCGATACGGCGACGATCTTCACTTCGCGCGAAGGGTCGCCCGACCTCTGAAGTGCTTCGGAAACTCTCCGGCTTATATCCGCAGCGTTTTCCGCAATCCCCAATGACTAATCCTGGCTGAATTTCTTGGAAAGATACATCGATATACCGATTATCTTTTCGTCCTCGTCTCCCTGGCGGGTCTTGAGATCGTACGTCCTGCAAATGCTCTCCAGCGCATGGATCACTTTTCTGCCGGACTGAAGTGGTATGTGCAGCTCGCCGGAAAGCCTGTCGATGAGAAGCGGAGAGAATTTGTGCACCAGCTTCCAGGCGTCGCGGAGATTCCTCTTCGTCTTGAACCCGTTCGGGAATATCCTTTTCATCGCGTCAATATCTTCGAGGAGCTGATCGGACGGGCTGACATCCTCGTAGTCCGCGCCGTAGAATTCGCGGATGGCCATCCGCACTTTCTCTATCGGCACATCGCGCCGGATCCGCGTGTTGACCGGCTCTTTGCGCGCGATCTCTTTCATCTTCTTCTCGACATAGAGGAGCTTCTTGATGGCGGGAGTCTTTCCATATATGTCCCGCCAGGCGCTCATCGGGGTCAGCCAGACCGCGAATGTTTCGGCCCAATCCTCGTCCGGATGCTTCTGCGCATAATAGTCGGGCAGGTGTTTCACATGCCGCTTGCTCCATGGATTGATCCGGTAGTAGTCCCTGTATTTCCTGTTGATGTTCCCGAACAATTTCTTCCACTCCGGATCGAGGTACAGCCTGTAAGCGTAGTTGATCGCGTGTCCGAACTCATGGCGCAATCCCATTTTTATTTCGCTCTCATCCTCGACGCCGTCGTACGCCATCTCGTCTTCGAGCCCCATCAGCGTCTCGTTCTGAAACCAGAACGGTATCTCGATTGAGATGCTTTTATCGACGCATCCCCAACCCGTTCCAAAGTAGTATTCAGGCCGGAATTTTATGTGTTTTCTGGCTACTTCCGCCTCAACCTGTCTTATAAGCCTCAAAAGAGTGCCGTTTATCTTGGGTGATAATTCGGATATCGGAACATCCAAATATTTGAGTTTTTCGAGTGTTTCCTGCAGTTGAACCCTGGTCATCTTCTAAAAAATCCTTCGGAAAAACCTTCTGTTTGGCCTAATTTGTTGTGTCTTTTTGATTTTGCGCGGACTAAGTAACAGCAACTAAATGGAAAATGCAAGTCCCTTTCAGCCTTGCCTTCTCATGCTCTTACACGCTCTACGTGCCCGGGCGATGGAACTTCATTGAGACAAATGACATTTGCTTTTAGACACTCAATCATTACTATTAGTTGAACAGAGGGAGAGGAATGAACTTACTTTTCGTTTTGCTGGTTCTGACATCCCAGCCAAGACAACCGCAAGTGTTTTATTACAACGGGAAGCACCTGGTGAAACTGAACCACATAGAGATGCCCGGCATCCGCCACACGACAATGCGCATCTTTATCTACTCTCCATACGAACTACGCGACGCGAGCATCGATTCGTCCGAAGTCGGTCTCTGTCTACCGGACATTTCAGTGAGGAAGGATCTTCGGCTCGAAGGAAGATGGTACATAATTGAATGGGGAACCGATCTCAAAGTCGGTTCTACACCGCATACTATCCTTTTGAATTCATGTCGTAACAAAGTATACAAAGAACAATTCTTCGTGAACGTCGAGGGGACGAAGATGATTGAAAAACCACAGGGAGTAAACTAAATGAGAAGAACCTTATTTCTTCTGATCGTTCTTGCCGGCTTCGCACAGGCTCAGGACCGTGACCGCGGTGCAATCAAATTGGACAAGCCGTACAAATGGGAAATGAAATCCATGCCATACATTCAGCCTGGGGGGCTCTTCAAGGCTCAGTCCAGCTCCTTCATATGGTCCGGGATCGGACCTGATCCGATGCAAAGCAGTTACTACGCTAACGTATCCGGAAGAGTAACATGCCTGGCTGTCGATCCGACAAACAGCAGCGTAGTTTACGCCGGCGCGGCGGACGGAGGACTCTGGAAAACTACGGATGGAGGTTCGAGCTGGACGCCCCTGACTGACAACTTCCCCCGTCTCTCCTCGGGAGCGGTCGCTGTCGACCCCAACAACCCACAAGTTGTCTATTATGGCACAGGAGAACTGAACTTCTCTATCGATAGTTATCCTGGGACCGGAATTTTCAAGTCCACCGACGGCGGATCGTCCTGGACTCAGATGTCGCTCCCGGGATACGGAATTTATTACACAGGCAAAATCGTAGTTGCTCCCTCCAACAGCAATGTCGTGTATGCTTGCGGGTTCTATGACCTTTACAAGACCACGGATGCTGGAAACACATGGAGCGAACTCAATCTGGCGCACGGAGCCGTCGATGATATCGTTGTAGATCCGCAAAACCCCGATCTCATTTACGTTTCTTATGGTAGTGTTTGGTACGGCGACAGCAGCAGCTACGGCATTCACGAATCCACCGATGGGGGAGCAACCTGGTCCTGGCTGAAGAACGGGCTTCCGCCTGCGAACCAGATGGGGAGGATATCTCTTGCGATCGCACCGAGCAACGATCAGGTTCTGTACGCGGCGATCCACGGCACCAATCCAACGAATTCAGCCGTCGACACGGACCGGGTGTACACGTCGACGAATGGCGGCGCTTCATGGTCGCCGCTCCCATCGGTCAGCAGCAAGACCGATTTCGGAGGTACCCAGGGATATTACAACAACGTCATCGCGGTGGACCCGACGAACCCTGCCATTGTTTATGTCGGCGGAATCGACTTCTGGAGATCGTCGGATGGAGGAAACACCTGGACAAACCTCACGAACGGATACGGCACACCTAACGGAAAGAATATCCATGTCGACCAGCATGCTATCGCCTTCGCCAACGGCAGCGGCTCGACCTTCTACATAGGTAACGACGGCGGCGTCTGGAAAACCACCGACGGCTCGACTTCATTCACGAACTGCAACTCAACCTTCCAGACAATTCAATTTTACGACATAGCCGTATCTCCGCAAGACCCCTCATTTACCTTCGGCGGTACTCAGGACAATGGCATCGAGTCGAATACTCAGCCCTCCTCTACTTGGAATGAAATCTACGTAGGTGACGGGGGATATTGCCTTGTTGACCCGACGAATTCGAATATCATCTATAGTGAATACGTCAACGGTGCGCTGTTGAAATCGACAAACGGTGGATCGAACTTCGGTCAGATAACCAGCGGAATCAACGGACAGGGTTACTGGCTAACGCCCTTTGTCATGGACCCGACCAGCGACAACGTCCTTTATACAGCCACAAGCAAGATTTACAAATCCACGAACGGCGGGAGCAGCTGGACCGCGTTGACAGGCGACCTGAAATCTTCCAGCGACCTGTTCTCGACGATGTCGATATCGCCGGTTGAAGGGAATGTCATCTACGCCGGGATAAGCGGATATCGCGGGGCCGACAGCTGCTTCCTCTTTGTCAGCACAGACAGCGGAACCAGCTGGAACAACATAACGGCAAATCTTCCTACAGGCACGAATTTCTGCCGGATCACCGCAGATCCCACCCACAAAGGTACGGCTTATCTGGCCGTTCTGGTGGGACTGACCAACCACGTCTTGAGGACAACCGATTACGGACAGACGTGGGTCGGACTCGATTCCACCTTGAACGGCTTCGCAGACGTGCCCACCAAGATCATCGCTGTCGATTCTACTACAGGATACATTTATGCCGGGACATATGCGGGCGTTTACCGCTCCACGGACAACGGCGCTTACTGGGCGCAGTTCGGAACCGGGCTCCCGAACTCGGTGGTGGACGGATTGGCGATTCAATACAGTTCAGACGTGCTCAGAGTCGGCACCCATGGAAGAGGTGCATGGCAGGTTAACCTGGTAACCGGAATCGCTTCGCAGGCAACACCTCCATCGGAATTCGCGCTGAACCAGAACTATCCGAATCCGTTCAATCCGTCGACAGTGATAAGCTATAAGCTTTCAGCGTTAAGTCATGTCACTTTGAAGGTATATGATGTACTGGGCAGAGAAGTGAAAACACTGGTCAACGAACGCCAGAACGAGGGAACACACCTGGCCGTGTTTGATGCGAAAGGTCTGCCGAGCGGAGTGTACTTCTACAGAATCGAGTTCGGCGGAACGTCGATCACCAGGAAGATGGTCCTGCTGAAGTAGGTCAGTAAGGAGCTACCTTGCGAAGGTCTACAGACCTTCGCAAGGTGGGATCGCAGATGAAATTTTTCCGGAAGAAACTCAAGCCGGCATGGACTCTCAGAACGGATATGAAAGTCTGGCGGCTTCTGCCGAGCAGCGGCGTGCTTGCCGCAGAACTCAGGGATACGGATGCGAAGCTCGCCGAGTATTCCGGCATCGATATCAATTCCGGTGCACCGCTGTGGCAAGGACTCCGGCTGGAAGACTCATGGTGGGTCATAATGAACACGATCTACAGGGACGTGCTTCTCCTCCATCAGTTCGTGAAGCCGGACATGCCGACCCCCGGAAAAATATTTGCGGTCGACCTTTTTACCGGTAAGATCCTCTGGGAAAATCACGAACTCTCTTATCTCAATGCGGCCGGCGACGTTGTCTTCTGCCTGCGCAGTACAATTCAATCCGAAGAAGTCGTCGGAATCGATTACCGGACCGGCAGTGAGAAGTTCTCTTTTTCGGTCGACGACCCGAGGACGGAGAAACTCTCTCTCCGCCCGGCACAAGGCGGTTTCATTCTCCCCGCGTTTATCGAGGAAATAGCCGACGATATAACACCCGAACGACTTACCAGGCTGAGAAAAGCCCCTCCGGGCGATGCCAGGAATCCCACTTTCATCCCGGCAGTGGCAGGCAATGATGTGATCGGTTTTCATTCGAATGCGGGTACCGATGAGAAGGGTATCGCAGTGTTCGACTCGCACGTCATGGTGTTCGACGGCGGCGGGAAGGTGATCTTCGAAGACATCGCGGACAGAAAAGTCTACACCGCGATGAGCGATTTCTATTTCGTCGCGGGGGAAAACCTGATTTACGTGCGGGACTCGAAAGAGATCGTCGCGGTCAGGCTGGGGC
>JAJYJD010000115.1 GCA_021789755.1 Bacteroidota bacterium | reverse complement strand
ATCACTCCCGCGCCCTGGAACACGCCGCCCGGAAGGTCGAGAATCGTGTGCAGATTGCAGCTTTCAAGAAGGAGTTTCCGTAAGCTCACAGAAGCGTTGTCAGTATTGGAGAGGAACGTGTTCTTGATGACGATGCCTCCCCGCCCTCCGGCCTTAAGGATCTTTATGAAGTGCTGGAGAAAAAGGAAAGCCGTCTCACCGGTACGTATGGGAAAGTTCTGCTGTACTTCCGGCCGCTCCTTGCCGCCGAAGGGCGGATTGGCCAGGACCACGTCGTACCGGTCCTTGTCCTGTATGTCGGCAAGGTTCTCGGAAAGCGTGTTCGTGTGGATTACGTTCGGCGCTTCGATGCCGTGCAGGATCATGTTCATGATCGCTATGACGTAAGCGAGCGACTTCTTTTCCTTCCCGTAGAATGTGCGCGTTTGGAGCGTGGTGAGATCTTTTGTTGTCAGGCTCCCTTTCGCCTTAAGATAGTCGAACGATTCGCAGAGAAATCCCGCCGAGCCGCAGGCTCCGTCGTATATCCGGTCGCCTATTTTCGGCTTCACGACCTTGACGATGGCGCGGATGAGCGGACGCGGCGTGTAATACTCGCCGCCGTTGCGTCCGGCATTTCCCATGTTTTTGATCTTTGCCTCGTAGAGGTGCGAGAGCTCGTGCTTCTCCGTCTGCGAGCGGAAGCGCAGCTCGTCGATGTGATCTATAATCTCGCGGAGGTTGTAACCGCTTTGTATTTTATTCTTTATCTCGCCGAATATCTCTCCGATTTTGTACTCGATAGTGTTCGGCCCGGTCGCCTTCTCCTTGAAGCCGTGCAGGTAAGGAAAGAGTTTTTGATTCACAAAATCGCGTAGATCGTCGCCGGTTTGAGCCTTGTTGTGGTCGACCTTCCCGTCCTTATCTTTGGGCGCGGCCCAGCTTTCCCAGCGATAGGGCTTGTCGAGAATGTGCGTGTATTTCTTTCTGCCAAGCTCCGCCTCAATCGCCTTTTCCTGTTCGAGGTCGTCGAGGTATTTCAGGAAGAGGACCCAGGAAGTCTGCTCGGTGTAATCGAGCTCGGTTGTGCAGCCTGCTTCCTTGCGGAGGACGTCGTCGATATTTCTAAATGCCTGTTCAAACATGGATTAGGGGTTCCCTTTAGTGCTTTCGTTACTTAAGATGTGGTGCCTGAAAATCATAGCCGCGTACGCAACTCGCCCGTTTTCGATTTGTGATTGATTTTAGCTAACGAGGGGGAGAATTTCAAACTGCGGCCGGGGCGCATTGAGGAGGATGGCGGTCGCCATCGGTTGGTAAGGGACGGCTTCCCACCGCACAAAATCCGCCCGCAGCGGATCCGTGCCTTCTGGAGTTGTCGATTACTAATCAATGCCGACGGTATGTGGTTTCATGCAGGGGATTGCCACGTCCGTCCCTCTATAATCGGGACGGACTCGCAATGACTAGTTATTTGGCAGGCTCGCCATCGGTTGGTAAGGGACGGCTAACAATGTTCAAAACCCCGTTCGGGGGGTTTCCAACTTAATTGAGGCGTCGATTTGTAATCGATGCCGAAGCCGGCCCATACCATTTCCCTGCCTTGCGACTTCATATCTCCGCCTCAGAACGCCCGGACGGACATCCTAACTTGTCCGCGCCAATTCCATCACCAATTCTCGCACTTCCAGCCTCATTTCCCCGTGTTCGAATGCCTCCGCGGCAATTTCAAACTCCATTTATTCGGATCACGGTTCATTTCTCTGACTTCGAATCGCGTTTCCGTAATTCCAATGTTCATTTCTCCCGCTTTGAACCTCTCCGCGACACTTCCAAATCTCATCTCTCCGACGGCGACCTCATTTCTTCCGGCGTGGTTACCATTTCTGGCACACGGACTGCGTTTCTCCCGCCGCAATATCTGTCTCATTTGAAACTACCGCCGCCGGACTTGACGTGACGCTGTCCGCAAAAGCTCACACTCCTCCCTGGTTTAGCCGAACCACTCCGCGCCGGATACGGAGTGCCCCCTTTCCATTCTTCGATCTTTCAGTCGTGAAGACAATCAGGGGGGCCGCATGCCCTCATTCCCCGTACACAGTCACGACGATTTCCCTGTCCCTCGGCTTGACATCCAGCTCGATCAGGAAGATCTGCTGCCACGTACCGACGACCAACTTCCCTTCACTTATGGGCAATGTGACCGACGGACCCAAGAGCGTCGACTGCAAATGAGAGTGCCCGTTGCCGTCGTGCCAGGCCTGTTCATGGCCGTAACTCCTGCTCGGCGGGATCAGCCTGTCAAGAAGCTCCGGCAGATCACGTTTCAAGCCGGGCTCAAACTCAATCGTGCTGACCCCCGCGGTGCTGCCGACGACGGAGACGTTTACCATTCCTGACGCTACACCCGACTCGGTCACGATTTTCTGCACACCGTCGGTGAGATCGTGTGTTTCTCCATGCACGCGGGTGGAAATTCTGATTGAGCGCTGATGTACCATCTTCTATCTAAGATCCACGATTCATGATTTAGGATTTAAACTTGTGTCGGGGTGATTGGCACAAACTGGCAGCTGTGCCTCACTTTCTTCTGGCAGTTTTGTGAGATGCACCGAAGATTGCGAGAAGCTCTTTTGCTTCCGAGAGAAGCGGGGCTACCACTTCTTCATTAATCATTTCGGATTCCTGGACCAGCTCCAGCCAATAAACCGTCTCATTTGCCTCTTTTTGAACCAGACCGAGCTTGTGCACAAAGTCGGCTTTTGATTCGGCTCGCGTCGCCTCCCTGTAATTCGCACCTATGGATGTCCCGGAC
This sequence comes from Bacteroidota bacterium, assembly GCA_021789755.1. Taxonomy (GTDB): domain Bacteria; phylum Bacteroidota; class Ignavibacteria; order Kryptoniales; family JAKASW01; genus JAKASW01. The sequence continues at coordinate 7,597 of JAJYJD010000115.1, read as the reverse complement.
TTTAACAGTTGATAAGCGATTACGTCCGACGCCTTGTCTTTCGGCAAAGCCCTTGCGAGGCTGATAACGGCAAGCGCAAATCGCTATGTTCTCTCCTCCAGTTCCTCTCTGTCGACTGCCCCACTCCACAAATTTCAATCGGATCGCAAATCCAAAATCCTAGATCGTAAATTTCTTTTCAGAAGTACTCCTCTTCCTTATCAAACCTGGGAAGCCCCTTATCCTTGGTCGAGACTATCGGGCTGGAGACCCTCCAATCGACAGCGATCTTTGGGTCGTTGTAGACGATTCCCCGCTCGTCGTCCTTGGAATAGAACTCGTCGACCTTGTAGAGCACTTCAGCTTCTTCGGATAGGGTGGAATATCCGTGTGCGAATCCCGTCGGGATATAGAGCATTTTCTTGTTCTCTTCCGATAGCACGACGCCGAACCATTTGCCGAACGAGTCCGACTTTTTCCTCATGTCGACCGCGACGTCGAAAACCTCCCCACGGATGCATCTTACAAGCTTGGACTGTTCATGCGGGTCCACCTGGAAATGGAGTCCCCGGATCACGCCCTTTACGGACCTCGACTGGTTGTCCTGGATAAACTCTTCCTTGATACCGACTTTCTCAAACTCATCGGCACGGAAAGTCTCCATGAAAAAGCCGCGCTCGTCATTGAACACGTACGGCGTGATAACTATCAGCCCTTCCGGGCTCTTAACCTGCGTAAAGGTAAATGTCATACTCTTGAATAATTCTCAATTTTTAATTTTGGATTCTCAATCAGGCACGGGGAAAACCGGCGTGAGAATCGGTGAGAGATTCCGCGCCCTGACGAATCCGATAAAGTTCATTATAACGTCGAATGGAAATTTAGAATTCATAATTCGGAATTCCGATTCAATCTTTCATGTTGACAAACTGCAATGGTATACCGAGGTTCTGTCCCCTGAGCATTTTGATGACTTCCTGCAGGTCGTCGATCTTCTTTCCGCTGACACGGACCTGTTCGTCCTGAATAGCCGCCTGGACCTTAAGCTTCCGGTCCTTTATCAGTTTCACGATCTGCTTCGCGATGTCGGTCTCGATGCCTTCCTGTATCGCGATCTCGCGCTTAACATGACCCTGTGACGTCGGTTCGACCGCCTTCGGCTTGAGAACTTTCGGATCGATCTTTCGCTTTATCAGGTGCGTCATGAGCATATCCATGACCGCGTCCATACGCATCTCGTGCTCGGCCACGACGTGGATTTTCTTCTCTTTCTTATCGAGGCTGACTTCAGCCGGCGAACCGCGGAAATCATAGCGGGTTGCGATTTCCTTCTTCGTGTTGTTGATCGCGTTGTCGACTTCCTGCAGGTCGACGTGATTCACTATGTCAAATGATGGCATGCTCACTCCAATGTCGTTTTCCCACGATGTTCTGTGGTGGGTTACCATCCGGGTTAAAACCCGGAATAAAATCCAACTCGTGGAGCTCCGACATAAATGTCGGAGCTACTGCTACGGTGGGCGTTATTGGGTAACTCATTTTGTTGATTGGTAATTCTCCTCGAGCTTCGACAGGTTCAGCTTCATCGACTCGAGCTTTGACTTTTCTTTTTCGATAACCTGCGCCGGCGCACGCTGTGTGAACTGTTCGTTCTTCAGCTTGGACTCTATGCCCGCGATGACGCCTTTGACGCGGGCGATCTCCTTTTCAAGGCGGCTCCGCTCCGCGTCGACGTTTATCAGCCCTTCAAGCGAGACGAATATTTCCGTCCCGCGGACGACCGCACTGGCGGAGGTCTCCGGCTTCCGCAAATCATAGCCGATACTCAACGAGCTGACCTTCGCGAGGCGCCTTATATATGCTTCGTTGGTCGAAAGTACAATCAGTGTTGTCTCGTCCTTCGGCTTAACCACTATTTCGACCAGCTCACCCGGCGGCACATTCGCCTCCTTGCGCATTGCCCTGATCGAGGTTATCACTTCCTGGACCAGCGCCATCTCCGTCTCTACCGCCTCGCTGATGAATCGCGTCTCGGATTCAGGGAACTCGGCGACCGTTATGCTCTCCGCGCGTGCCGGGTTGACGAGGCTGTACATTTCCTCTGTGATGAACGGCATGAAAGGATGAAGCATCTTCAGCGAGGTTTCGAATGTCGAGATCGCGTTGGAAACAATTATCGCGCGCGTCATCTCGACGCTCTTTCCCGGAGATCCATCAGGCTGGTTCAGTCGCTCCTTCACCATCTCGACGTACCAATCGCAGTAATCGTGCCAGACGAAATCATATATTATCTTCGCGGCGTCGTTTATCCTGAAATTGTCGAGCGCCGCGTTGAGATCGCGGATCGTGTGATGGAGCCTGCTGACAATCCACCTGTCGGCGAAATCGAAGACCGACACGTCGGGGGCCGCACTCAGGCTTTGCTTCTCGCGGTTCATCAGAAGGAATCTCCCGGCATTCCAGATCTTGTTAGCGAAGTTTCTGCCCATCTCGCACTTTGAACTCTCGAACAACACGTCCTGTGCGAGCGGTGCGAGAAATAGGATGGTAAACCTCAGCGCATCGGCGCCGTACTCGGCGATGACGTCCAGCGGGTCGGGGGAATTGCCGAGCGATTTGGACATCTTCCTACCCTGCATGTCGCGGATGATGCTCGTGAAATAAACATGTTTGAACGGAACATCTCTCATGAATTCGAGTCCGGACATGACCATCCTGGCCACCCAGAAGAAAATTATGTCCGGACCGGTGACGAGAGTATCCGTCGGATAAAAGTATTTCAGGTCTGCGGTCTCTTCAGGCCAGCCGAAAACCGAGAACGGCCAGAGCCAGGAGGAAAACCATGTGTCGAGTACATCCTCGTCCTGGCGGTAAGAGCGCCCGCCGCATTTCTTGCAGGGCTCAACGGGATGCACCGTGCTTACCTCCAGCTCATTACAACTTTCGCAATACCATACAGGGATCCGGTGACCCCACCACAGTTGGCGGCTGATGCACCAGTCCCGGATATTCTCCATCCAGTGCTCGTACGTCTTCACCCAGCGTTCCGGATAGAAATGGACTTTCCCGTCCCGCACAGCACGTAAGGCCGGTTCTGCGAGCGGCTTCATCTTCACGAACCACTGGTCCGAAAGGTAGGGCTCGATCACCGTGTGGCAGCGGTAGCACTCGCCGACGTTCAGCTTATAGTCGTCTATCTTTTCCACGAGGCCGAGAGCCTGCAGATCTTCGATGATCTGTTTCCGTGCTTTGAAGCGGTCCAGTCCGCGGTACTTCTCCGGCGCGTTCTCGTTCACCTTGCCCGAGATATCCAGGACAATGACTTTTTCGAGGCTGTGGCGTTCTGCAATCCTGAAATCGTTGGGATCGTGAGCGGGAGTTATCTTGACGGCGCCCGTGCCGAACTCCTTGTCGACGTAATCGTCGGCGATAATCTTCATCTTCCTCCCGACAAGCGGAAGGACAAGGTTCTTCCCCACAAGATGTCTGTACCGTTCGTCGGAAGGGTTCACCGCGACCGCAATGTCGCCGAGCATCGTCTCGGGGCGCGTCGTCGCGACGACCACATGCCCGCTCCCGTCTTCCAGCGGGTATTTCAGGAAATAGAGCTTACCATTCTTTTCCTGGTACTCGACCTCGTCGTCGCTTATCGCCGTATGATCCTTCGGACACCAGTTGACGATGTATTTTCCCCGGTAGATCAGTCCTTTTTTGTACAGCCTTACAAAGACTTCCTGAACGGCGTGGGACAAACCCTGGTCCATCGTGAACCTCTCGCGCGTCCAGTCGCATGAGACACCGAGTTTCTTGAGCTGCTTGATTATCGTCCCGCCGTATTGCTCGCGCCACTTCCAGACTAACTCGACAAATTTCTCGCGCCCGATAGCGTGCCGGTCTTTCCCGTCCTTCGCCAGGCTTTTCTCGACGACGTTCTGGGTCGCGATCCCCGCATGGTCTGTTCCCGGGACCCAGCACGCCTCGTAACCCCTCATCCTTTTCCACCTGACGAAGGCATCCTGTATCGAGTTGTTGAGAACATGTCCCATCGTAAGGATACCGGTAATATTAGGCGGCGGGATCACGACCGTGTAAGGTTTCTTTTCCTTATTCGGTTTTGCTTCGAAGAGCTTGTTGACTTGCCAGTACTCGTACCACTTTTCTTCGATATCGGATGGCGAATATGCCTTCGGGATTTCTCTACTCATTGAATTCTTTTCTTATCTTGGCATCCATGCGTTTAAAGGGAATAGTCTCTTGTAAAGAGATTCAAAAGGCGCTCACGTTCGTCGATAATTCATGCAAAATCCCCGGCGTCAACTATCGTTCCAGCGCCAGTCCGAGCGCAGTCGTCACTTTGAGGAGGTCGTTGTTCGTCCTGTTCAGCCTGTCGCTAAGGGCCCACGATATGTTCAGGAACGTTCTGTAGCCGATCTCATGGTCCGATTCGGCGAGTTTCACAAAATCTACGAGGTCGATGAGTGCAAACTTGCACGGAGTAATCGTCCGGACAGTCGCCGTACGGACGCTTTCCTTCTCGAAGAGCGACATCTCGCCAAAAAACGGCTGGGTCTTGGAAGTTAGCCTGACGAGCGACTTGTCACGAGGATCCACTGCGGAACCAGACTGGCGAAGCACCAGCGACTTCGAGACTTCGACTTCTCCTTCGAGTAAGATATAGAGATTTCCTCCGCTCTCACCCTCCTTCATTACCGCATGGTTCACCGGAAAGTCCTCGATCTTGACGATAGCAGAGATCCTGGCAAGCTTGTTTTCGGGAAGACCCGAGAAGATCGCAGTCCTTCCGAGATCTATTTCCGATTCTCTGTTCTTCATCCTATCACGATCGCATCTTCTTTTTGCTGAACGATATAATCGAGCGGGGGATTGAGGTTAAGGCGAACTCCGCCCTTCTCCAGCATGTCGAGCCCAGCCGCCTTGAATTTTCGTTCAATGAAGGAATCGATGGCGGTGTAATCGGAGGAAAGAACGTCGGAGAGTTTCACCGCGCCTTCCTCGGCTACAAGGCCGATCGCGATGCTGTTTCGCCGGGTCTTGAAATACTCCTGCATTTCGGCAAACCTCTTTCCTACCAATTCGACAGGCACCTTGACGCGCTGCAGTCTCGTTCCTGTTTCCGCGTTGAGAAGCGTCGCAACCGCCTGGGATATACCTGGAGAGGTGACCTCCGAGGCGAGAAGGTATCCGACATATTCATCGCTTACGATTACATCGTCGACGCCGGCGCGGCGCAGATGAGTGAGATTCTCTTTGTCGGTGATATGGGCGTAAACCTTTACGTCCCGCCTGAGCGATTTCACGGCCAGTGCGGCCGGAAGCGTTTTGTCGTCACGGGGTACGGACGACAACGACATATCCGGGAGTATGATCACGGCGCGTGCTTCCTTAAGGTTTGCGCGTGTGAGTGTCGGCTCCTTTGTGTAGTCTCCGTACACGTATTTCAAATTCAGATTGGAGTAACCGCTCAGAGCTTCTTCCATTCTCTCCGGCGCCATCTCATTTACAAGCACGATGCCTTCCCTGCGTTCACCTGCACCATTCTCAAGAGTCTCCAGAAGGCTGTCGAGCCTCTGGTTCCAACCGCAGATGATCGTGTGTCCCTTCAACTTAATCTGCCGCAAACCCTGATTCTCCATTATTCTCTGTTCGACAAAGATAGATGAAATCGTGGCTGTCAGGAGAGAGATCACCGATATTCCCGCGAGCATTACGAACATGCCTGCTATTCTTCCGAGTACGGTCCTCGGAACGATATCGCCGTAGCCGACGGTTGTCATCGTGACCACCGAATACCACACGGCGTCCCAGAACGAATTTATGTTGTCGTGATGCCACTCGGCAAAGTAGACGAGCACGGCGCCCACGATCGCCACTACAACCAGTGCCGCCAAAACAGGTATCAGGGCCGAACTCAGTCCGCTTTTGCGTTGTCTCAAGATCTTCCTCATCAGAACCTGAGTCTGGATACAACCCGTTTTTCATTTCCGGCATTGTCACGCACGTCAACTTCCACCTTTCGCTCGCGGCGCAACAGATCCGCATCGACCCGGCAAACTGCCGCATGCTTATCGACATCATATTCGCATAAAAAATTCTGCGTGCCAACTTTCAACAATATATCGTCCGTATTGATATTCGACAGCCTGTCAAATACCCTGAAATATACAAAATCTCTCTTAAAGTGTGTCGGCGCAACGGACCTGTAGAACGGATTCTTCGCAGCAACTCTTATCCTTTGCACCACCGGCGGCGTAGTGTCGCGAATCAGGGCAAATTCCCCGATTCCAAATCTTATTTTTGCAGTAATCACCTTTCCGTCATTTTCACACGGGATATGGATCCACCGTCGTCTTCCCCTGCGGAAAAGCTGAAGTTTGGGATCGTTTTCGTTCCATGTAAGCAGGACTCTCCTTCTCAACTCCTCTCCTCCGGCCCGGATCATGAACGATGTCGGGGAAAGCATCGTGACCCGGAGATCCTCGTCTTTAAGGAACGCGTTCTGAGGAAAGCGAAGTGTCAATCCGGGCGAAGGGCTCACGACTCTTCCGTTGAATGGCTTTATCATTACAGGATTGTCAGCTTGAGGCCGACTCAAGACCGTCTTGTCCTTTCCGATGTTCAGGATGAACTTTCCCGTTACAACTGCCGAGTCGCCGTTCTCGTCTCTGACAGTGATGTCGTAGTTATGCGTCCCATTTGGCAGGTTGCCGTCCACCAGGCCGCTCAGCGGAGAGGATGGAGTGAAGACCGAAAACGGGAATGCCCGGTCGACGCAAAGCCTGTAATAAGTCTTGTAGCCTCGCGAAAGTTTGAGGTCGACGAGGGAGGGAACATCAAGATAGTCGTCCACATCGAAGCGCGTCAGATCTAGCGAGATGAAATCATTGCCGTCTATCCTCAGCACGATGTGTTTCGGCGGCCTCTTGAAACGCCCACGCCCGTACGAGTCGGCGGCGTGAATGATGAAGAAGAAAGGTTCGTTCATCTGGAACACATCGCGGGCCCGGCAGCGGTTCCTATGCCCGGCCACCCTGCTCACGCGCGCCCTGCCAGACAGAAACCCTTCCACTGCGACGTTGAATATCCGTGGCGATCTATATCCGGGAACATCCAGAGACTTGTAAATCAGCGGGTCAATGAAGGAATAATTCTTGGCGTGGATCTCGAAATGCAGGTGCGGGCCGCCTGCGCCGGTGGCGCCGGTGCGGGCGATAATTTCTCCGCGCTCAACTTTGATTTCGTTCGGAGAAAACTTGAGATCGACTTCATACTTCCCTTCGCTTCGCTGGGCTGCCTCTACACGCTTTTCAATTTCCTCAGAGAAACCGGACAGGTGTGCATAGAGTGTGAACGAAGAATCGGCATGGCGCAGGATGATCATTTTCCCGTAACCGAAGGGGGACACCGATACACGATCCACATAGCCCGACAGAGCCGCATACACCGGGTAACCTATTTTCCCGTTTGTCGAGATGTCTATCCCGCCGTGCAAATGCGACTGCCGGTAGTCGGCAAAACCCGAGTTGATCGTGTGAGATGCGTTTGTGGGAAAGAGATAGGATTCACCGGGAACCCGGTTCCCGATCGGGGCGCACTTCAC
>JAJYJD010000114.1 GCA_021789755.1 Bacteroidota bacterium | reverse complement strand
AGCATTCAGTTACATCAAGAGAAGCGAACAGTCCAACATCTGGGTCGGTATGGCGAGGGAGACCGCTCACCAGCTCGGCACTCCTCTTTCGAGCCTCATGGGTTGGCTGGAGCTACTCAAGACGGATGTCGACGACAACCGGCGGGCGGAGATAATCGCCGACATCGGGCAGGACCTCAGTCGCCTCAACAAAGTTACGATGCGGTTCTCAAAAATCGGGTCACTGCCCGAATTGCAGGTATTGCGCGTCAGCGATGTCGTCGAAAATGTGTTCGCATATTTCAGTAAGCGAATCCCGCAAACCGGCAAGAAGGTCGAGCTTTTAATTTCCGGGGAAATTTCTCTCTGCGCAAAAATGAACTCCGAACTTTTTGAGTGGGTTCTGGAAAACCTCATAAAGAACGCCCTCGACGCGATGGAAGACAAGCAGGGGAGAATCGTAGTGAACATATCCAGGGAAGACAAACACGTCGTCGTCGACGTCAGCGATACGGGAAAAGGAATCGATATGAAGTTCAGGCGTGATATCTTCAGGCCGGGGTATTCGACGAAGAAAAGAGGATGGGGCCTGGGCTTGAGCCTTGCGAAACGAATTATTGAATCGTATCACGATGGGCAGATATCTTTAAGGGACAGTAAAGCGGGGAAAGGATCCACTTTTAGAATAAGGCTGAAGCTCGTTGAATGCGTTGCCGATGTATGAGACGGATACTGGTTCCCATGTTGAATACGATCCCGTGGTCGTCTGTTGATAAAAGAGAGAAGGGACTCTTCATAGCGCTGGCTTCTCAGTAATTCAGACTCGTTTCCCGGTGCCTAATCGCCCTCCTGCACGGCAAGGTGATATTCTGACGAGCAGTAGAGGCAGGCAACGCCCCACGTTTTCATTTCCCAACAGATTAATTTGGTCCGGATTGTCTCATACAAGCCCGAAAGAGGAGCCTTAAGTGCGGGTTACTCATTTAGCGGCCCCCGATGGATCGGGCCAGGCAACGTTTGATTTAGAGGCCTTTTTACTGTTATATTTTTAGGCAGTCACAGTGAAAATCGACGAAATAGCCTCTGATGTATAGAGACTCTTAAGTACCGAATAATTTCTTGCATTCTGATCGGAGTGTGCCCGTTTGCTACCGGCCCTCCCAAACGTCTGAGGAGATAAAATGGCAGAAACGAAGAAGTACGACCTTGTGGTTCTCGGCGGCGGACCTGGCGGTTATGTTGCCGCTATAAGAGCCGCCCAGCTCGGAATGAAGGTGGGCTGTGTAGAACGGGATAAACTTGGAGGCATCTGCCTGAACTGGGGTTGCATTCCTTCGAAGGCCCTCTTGAAGAGTGCGGAGGTCATGTGGAACTTCAAAGAGTCGAAAGAGTACGGGATAAGCTACGACAATCTGAAAATCGATTTCAAGAAAGTCATTAAGAGAAGCCGGGATGCCGCCAACAGACTGTCGAACGGAGTCGAGTATCTCTTCAAGAAGAACAAAATAGAAAAGGTGGGCGGCATCGGGAAATTCATTGGCCCAAACAAACTCTCCGTCGTCGACAATTATGGAAAAGAAGTCGCACAGGTCGAGGGGAAAAATATTATCATTTCGACCGGTGCCCGGCCGCGCGAGCTACCAGGCATAAAGATCGACCGGAAGAAAGTAGTCACCAGCACGGAAGCGATGATTCTGGAATCAATTCCGAAAGAAATGATCATTATCGGGGCCGGCGCCATCGGAGCGGAATTTGCTTATTTCTATAACGCCTTCGGTACGAAAGTGACCCTGATTGAAATGATGCCGAACATCCTCCCGATTGAAGATGCCGAGGTGACCGCCCAACTCGAAAGAGAATTTAAGAAGCAGGGAATTGAAATCCTGACAGAGACCAAGGTCGAATCTGCCGTAGCCGCCGGAGACGGTGTGTCAGTAAAAGTCTCGAACAAGAAGGGTAGCCAGGAACTCAAGGCAGACATCGCGCTCGTTGCTATCGGCATACAGGGCAATTCGGACGGCCTCGGCCTCGAAAATATTGGCGTAAATGTGGAGAAATCCTGGATTAAAGTAGACAAGACGAATTATGGGACGGACGTGAAAGGCGTCTATGCCGTTGGGGACGTGATAGGACCTCCGTGGCTTGCACATGTTGCCTCCGCCGAAGGGATCCGTTGCGTGGAAGGCATCGCCGGAGTTGAAACCGAAGTCCTCGACTACAACAGTATTCCGGGCTGCACCTATTGCCAGCCGCAGGTCGCAAGTATTGGAATTACGGAAGCTAAAGCAAAAGAACTCGGATATGAAACTAAGATCGGGCGGTTTCCGTTCACAGCTAATGGAAAGGCGATAGCTACAAATGAAGCGATCGGTTTTGTAAAGCTCATTTTTGACTCAAAATACGGTGAACTGCTCGGTGCTCACATTATCGGACACGGAGCGACGGAGCTGATCGCGGAACTGGGTGTCGCCAAGAAACTCGAAACCACTCCGTACGAGATTATCCGGACGGTGCATGCTCATCCGACTCTGAGCGAGGCGGTTATGGAAGCTGCAGAAGACGCACTTGGACATGCAATAGATATTTGATTGAATTTGAACAAATCGCTGGTCGTCGACATAGGCACAACTGAATACTCATACGCATGGGATCTTCAGAAGACTCTTCATAATGAGAGAGTCGAAGGCAGGATCCCCGACACGGTTCTCTTTACTGAGCACACGAATACATACACGATCGGTAAGTCCGGCGGAGACGACCATCTTCTTGCTTCAGAAGAAGAATTGCGTCGGAACGGCGTTGCACTTTTCAGGATAGACAGAGGCGGCGACATCACTTATCATGGCCCCGGCCAGATCGTGAGTTACCCCGTGATCGATCTGAACAACTATTATCTCGATGTGCACAGGTATCTTCGTGATCTCGAGGAAGTCGTGATCAGGACATTGAAACATTATGCTGTTGAAGCTCACCGTGAACCCGATTATACGGGTGTGTGGGTCAGCAGCGAGAAAATATGTGCAATCGGGGTGAAGATCAGTCATTGGGTGACGATGCATGGTTTTGCTTTCAACGTCAACACCGACCTTTCATATTTTGGAAGGATAATTCCCTGCGGGATATTCCACAAGGGTGTTACCTCGCTTTCACAGATTCTCGGTGAGCGCGTGGAAATGTCTGAAGTCAGGAACATTGTTGCAAGAGAGTTCGCCGAAGTGTTTCAAACAGAAATCGAGGCAACGCAATTCGAACAATTCATTGAAAGATATCACTTAGAGCCTGCCTGCGCAAAGCCAAAGCTTCGCTTCGGCGAAGGCAGGATGGAGAAAGAACATGCCTCCAATTAAGACGGAAAATTCCCGGACCCAATCGGGAAAGGATTCCGGGCATATAGAGAAGACCGGGGGCGATCATTCAAACGGGAAAGCCACCCTTACCGTTGAATCGGCTGCCGCCTCGTTGACGAACGAACAGCTTGTCGATGCTTATAAGCTTATGTACCTCGCGAGGAAGCTCGACGAGAAAGAACTCGCGCTTTTGAAGCAGGGCAAAGCTTTTTTTCATATCGGCGGCTCCGGCCATGAAGCTATCCAGGTTGCCTGTGCGTTGAATCTGAAACCCGGTTACGACTGGGCTTACCCGTACTATAGAGGGCTGGCTTTCGCGATCGGAATCGGGTTCACTCCTGAGGAAATCATGCTTGCACAGCTGCACAGGGCGGAAGATGTTATGACCGGCGGCAGGCAGATGCCCGGCCATTACGGCAAACCGGCTCTGAACGTGCCGACGCAGTCGAGTCCGACCGGTACTCAGTTCCTGCAAGCCGTCGGCACCGCGATCGGCTGCGTTCATGACCGGAAAGATCAGGTTGTCTACGTCTCATCCGGTGAAGGCGCGACGAGCGAGGGAGAGTTCTCGGAAGCTCTGAACTGGGCTTCCAGGGAGAAACTTCCGGTCATATTCTGCATCGAGGACAATCACTACGCGATCAGCGTACCTGAGTGGCAGCAGACGGCCGGTGGATCCGTTTACGAGATAGTCCAGGGGTATAAGAACCTCGCGCGCTTCAAGGTCGACGGAACCGACTTCGTGTCGAGCTATGCTGCCGCCCGAGAAGCAGTAGCACGTGCGCGCCGCGGAGAAGGACCGAGCGTGATCGTCGCAGACGTCGTCAGGCTCCTTTCACATTCGTCTTCGGATGATGATCGGAAATACAGACCGAAGGACGAAATCGAGAAAGACCACGCTCGCGACCCACTCCTTGTCATGGAAAATATTTTGTTGAGCGAGAAATTGCTGAGCAAGGTGGAAGTCGAAGCCATCCACAAGGAAGTGAAGAAGAAGGTTGACGAAGCAGCCGACTGGGCAGAGACGCGTCCGATGCCGGAAATTTCCAGCGTAACGGAGCATATTTATGCTCATAAGGATATTTATTCGAGCTTTGAATTCGAAAGGACTGTCCCCTCAGGAAAGCCTGTCGTAATGGTTGATGCGATTAACCATGCGCTCCACGAGGAAATGTCACGAGATTCCAAAATGCTCATATGGGGTGAGGATGTAGAGGACGGAAAGGGAGGCGTATTTACTGCGACAAAGGGACTTTCGACTAAGTTCGGACGTGAAAGAGTCTTCAATTCTCAGCTCGCGGAAGCAAGCATAGTCGGTGCAGCGTTCGGCGCAGCGGTGCGAGGGTTCAAGCCGGTTGTCGAGATACAGTTTGGCGATTATATATTTCCTGCGATGATGCAGCTCCGGAATGAAGTTGCAATGATGCGCTATCGCTCCAACAACACCTGGTCGAGCGCGATGGTGATCCGCGTACCGGTAGGAGGCTATATTCACGGGGGTCACTATCACAGCCAGAGTATCGAGAGCATTTTCGCGCATTGTCCGGGTCTGTATGTAGCTTATCCGTCCAACTCCGCCGACGCGAAGGGACTTCTCAAGACGGCGGTCCGCATGGAGGATCCGATACTTTTCCTCGAGCACAAGGGACTCTATCGCCAAAGCTACGCGATGAGCCCGGAACCGGACGAGAATTATCTGCTGCCATTCGGAAAGGCTGCCTTGCGCCGCGAAGGCAGCGACATCACGGTGGTCACTTATGGGGCAATGGTTTATTCTGCCTTGAATGCCGCCAAGAAAATGGCTGAACGCGGAGTCGAAGTGGAGGTCGTTGACCTGCGTACAATCGTCCCGCTCGACAAGCAGGCAATTTTGGATAGTGTGAAGAAGACTAACAGAGTTCTCGTCCTCAGCGAAGATACACGCACGAGCGGTTTTGCGGCTGAACTCTCAAGCATTATCGCGGAGGAAGCGTTCGAATACCTGGATGCTCCGATACGCAGGATCACGGCCAAGGACTCCCCGGTCCCGTACAGCCCGCCTCTTGAACAGGCAGTGCTTCCGACGGAAGTGCAAGTGCTGAAAGTCCTCGAAGACCTTGCTGCGTACTAGAGAGAAGGAGCAACCATGCAAGTCGAAGTGCTGATGCCGAAGATGGGCGAGAGTATTACGGAGGGGAAGATTGTAAAGTGGCACAGAAAGCCCGGCGAGAAGATAGAGCGGGATGAAGTCCTGCTGGAAATAAGTACAGACAAAGTTGATACAGAGATTCCGTCCTCGGCGACAGGAATCCTGTCGAAGATAATAGTGCAGGAACAGGACACGGTTTCCGTGGGATCCGTGATAGCGTACATAGATACCGGTGAAGGCGGCAGCGCCGTTTCGGCGCCTTCCTATTCGGCGGAAGAGGCTCATACGCATGAAGTGGAAGCCGTAGTCGCTGTTGAAACCCCGGTTGCAGCCGCCGGCAACCGGAAGTTATCTCACGGCACAAACGGCAACAGGTTCTATTCGCCCCTCGTAAGAAGCATGGCGAGAGCTGAAGGAATTTCTTCGGACGAACTCATATCGGTGAACGGCAGCGGAGCTGGAGGAAGAATAACTAAGGAAGATCTTAAGCGCTACATAGAAGACCGGTCTCATCCCGGATCGATCGCTCAGAAGCAGATTCGGAAGCAGCCGGAGGCGACAGGCACCGGGAAGCCGTTCGACTCTAAAAGGGAAGTTGTTATCCCCATGGACAACATGCGGGAGCGGATCATGGAACACATGGTTTCCAGCCGCGATACTTCTGTGCATGTTGCCGCGATCACCGAAGTGGACATGACAAAGATTGCCGACTACATTGCCCGGAGAGGTGAGGAGTTTGAGAAGAATGAAGGCTCCAGACTGACATTCATGCCTTTCATAGCTCACTCGTGCGTCCGCGCGCTGAAGGATTTCCCGCTTGTGAACAGCAGTATCGAAGGCAACAAAATTGTTCAGCACAATTACGTGAACCTTGGAATTGCTGTCGCGATCGAGACCACCGGTTTGGTAGTGCCGGTGATTAAGGGAGCAGATGAAAGAAATATCACCGGCCTGGCAAGAGCGATCCGCGACCTTGCCGTGCGCGCGCGCACGAAGAGGCTGACCGGCGATGATATAATTGGCTCGACTTTTTCGATTACGAACTACGGAGTCTTCGGGAACTTGATGGGTACACCGATAATTAATCAGCCGAACGTCGCGATCCTCGGCGTCGGCGCCGTCAAGAAACGTCCCGTTGTGATCAACGATGCGATAGCCATAAGGCAAATGGGTTTCCTCACGCTGTCATTCGACCACAGGTTGGTCGACGGCGCTTTGGGCGGAAGATTCTTGGAAAGGATCGTCCACTACCTCGAGACTTTCGACACGGAGCAGATATCTTAGAGATGGATGATCTAAGCGACAAAGTAATGCAAAAAGAAGATACGCGGCCGCGCAGACCCGAGTGGATCCGCGCCAAACTGCCTTACGGTGAGAACTACACCAAGCTCCTGGATCTTATGCGAGTGAAACGTCTCCACACGGTCTGTGAGGAGGCGCATTGCCCGAATCTCGGCGAATGTTGGGGCAGGGGCACGGCGACGTTCATGATCCTCGGCGACACATGCACGAGAAGCTGCGGCTTCTGCGCGGTGAAGACGGGGAGGCCGACGGAGCTCGACACCGATGAGCCGAGAAGAGTCGCCGAGGCTGTCGCATCGATGAAACTCCGGCATGTCGTGATCACTTCAGTCAACCGTGACGAACTAAAAGACGGCGGTGCATCAATCTTCGCGGAGACCATAAGGCAGATCAGAATCCGCGATCCGAAATGCCGAATTGAGGTCCTTATCCCGGATTTCAGGGGAGAGAGAATGGCCATGGACATAGTCGTGGATGCTGCACCTGAAATCCTCAACCATAATCTCGAGACGGTTCCGAGACTTTACAGCGTCGTAAGGCCGCAGGCAAAATACGAGCGGTCCCTGGAGGTTTTGAAGTATTTCAAGGAACACGGCCTGGTAACAAAGACGGGCGTGATGGTCGGTATCGGTGAAAAACCGGAAGAAGTACTGGAAGTCATGAGGGACATGCGAACGTCGAGTGTCGATATACTGACTGTCGGCCAATACCTTCAGCCGACCAAGGAGCATCTTCCGATCGATCGATACGTCACCCCGGACGAGTTCGCGATGTACAAGGAAAAGGGACTCGAAATGGGATTCAAGTATGTCGAATCAGGACCACTGGTCCGAAGCTCTTACCATGCCGACGAACAAATAGTAATATAAAGGTGATTACGAAAAAATCTGGTGTTGTAACACGGAGAACAAAATAGATGAGTGACTACGCCATTGAAACAAATAAATCAGATGGATTTTTGAAAGAAGAATACTTGAGTTTAGGCAGGGCCAGGCTTGTCGAGATGTACCGAACAATGGTTCTTATCAGGCGGTTCGAAGAGGCGGCAGCAAAAGCATACAGCATGCAGAAGATAGGCGGTTTTCTTCACCTGTATATCGGCCAGGAAGCAGTTGCGGTCGGCGCAGTGGCTGCGCTCCGCGACGACGATTATCTCATTACCGCTTACCGGGATCACGGCCATGCAATCGCAAGGGGAACGGATCCGAAGAAATTGATGGCGGAGCTTTTCGGCAAATATACCGGATCGAGCAAAGGGAAGGGCGGCTCTATGCACTTCTTCGACGCGCAGAGGAACATGCTCGGCGGACACGCAATCGTCGGTGCACAAGTACCGCTCGGAACCGGTATAGCGTTCAAGGCAAAATACCGGAAGGAAGACCGGGTTTGCCTGACATTCCTGGGAGATGCCGCGATGAACCAGGGCGCGTTCCACGAAGCATTGAACCTCGCAGCGCTTTGGAAGCTCCCCGTCGTCTACATCGTCGAGAACAACATGTACGGAATGGGGACGGCCGTGGACCGTGCCTCTGCGGTAACCGAGCTTCACAAGAGAGGCTGCGCTTACGGCATCGAAGGTATGGTTGCCGACGGGATGAACGTTTTTGCCGTGTACGACGCGGTGAAGGAAGCGGCAAGGAAGGCGCGTGAGTTGAGTCTTCCGACTCTCCTCGAGGTCCGCACTTATCGCTATCGGGGACATTCGATGTCTGACCCGGACTCGATATACCGCACCAAGCAGGAGGTTGAGGAGGAAAAGCAACGAGATCCCATTGAACAGATGAAGAAGTTTCTGCTTGGTGGAAAAATCGCGACACAAAAGGAAATTGACACTGTCGAGGAAGACGTGAAGAAAATTGTCGCGGAATGTGTCGAGTTCGCGGAAAAGAGCCCCGAGCCGCCCCTCGAATCCATGTATGACGATATCTACGTATGAAATGTCGACATTTAGAAATCAAAAGATTGCTCAATGCTTGAGGCTTATTACTGTCTTAGGAGTCTTGTTTAATGCCTGAAATTACGTTTAGAGAAGCAATAAACCAGGCCCTGGCGGAGGAGATGGAACGCGACGATTCAATTTTTATCGTCGGCGAGGAAGTCGCAAAATATCAGGGTGCATATAAAGTCACACAGGGATTGCTGCAGAGGTTTGGCGAAGATAGAGTGATCGACGCTCCGATCTCGGAGTCGGGATTCACGGGAGTCGGCGTCGGCGCTGCGATGGTGGGCCTTCGCCCAATTGTCGAAGTGATGACGTTCAATTTCTCGCTGGTGGCAATCGACCAGATAATCAACAACGCCGCGAAGATGCGTCACATGTCGGGCGGCCAGCTCAAGGTCCCGATGGTTATCCGCGGTCCGAACGGGCCGGCACATCAACTGGCAGCGACTCATTCACAGGCGCTCGAGAGTATTTTTGCTCATATTCCTGGACTGAAGGTGGTGGTGCCGGGTACTCCTAAGGATGCTAAAGGTCTGCTTAAGTCGGCGATCAGGGACGATAATCCCGTCATATTCATGGAAAGTGAAGTGATGTATGGGTTGAAGGGTGAGGTGCCGGAAGGTGAGTACACGATCCCACTGGGAAAGACAGATGTGAAAAGGAAAGGCAAGGACATAACCATCGTCGCCTATGGCAAGATGGTGAGCCTCGTCCTGCAGGCGGCAGGGACACTCGCATCGGAAGGAATTGAAGCGGAGGTCGTCGACCCGATGACTTTGCGCCCGCTCGATGACGGGCCGATTGTGGAGAGTGTCAAGAAGACGAATCGTTGTGTGGTCGTATCGGAAGCCTGGCCATTCGCCAGCGTCGCAAGCGAGATCGGATACAGGGTCTCTTCGAAGGCATTCGATTACCTCGACGCGCCTGTTGAGCTCGTCACGGCTGAAGATGTCCCGATGCCGTACAATAAAACTCTCGAGCACAACGCTCTTCCCACACTTGAAAAAGTTCTCAATGCCGCTCATAGCGTGCTCTACAAAAAGTGAGGATTGACTGATGGCGATCAAGATCCAGATGCCCAAACTGAGCGACACGATGGATACGGGCAGAATCATCAAATGGTTGAAGAAGGAAGGCGAGAAAGTTTCTCCGGGTGATGTACTCGCCGAAGTGGAGACCGACAAAGCTAATATGGATATGGAGGCTTACGACGAAGGAACTCTCCTCAAGATTGTCGCCAAAGAGGGAGAGAGAGTCCCGATAGGCGGCTTGATCGGAGTTCTCGGAAGCACAGGTGAAGATGTTTCTTCTGTTTTGGGCTCGGCGGCAGAGGAGACATCTGCCCCGGTCGCGTCAATCCCGAAGGACACGGCTACCGCGACAGCGGCAAAGACTTCTGAACCGGCTCAACCTCCCGCCTCAAAAGACAATGGCCGGCTCAAGGCTTCGCCGCTTGCAAAGAGGCTTGCGAGGGACCGCGGGATAAATCTGGAAACTGTGAAAGGGAGCGGCACCTCCGGACGAATCGTGAAACGCGATGTCGAGTCGTTCGCCCCGTCCTCGCCGCGGCGTCCAAGTAATGCCGTCTCGACGGGGGAATACAAAGATGAACCCTTGACCATGATGCGCGAGGCAATCGCGAAACGACTCAGTCAGAGCAGCGTAGAGGCCCCTCACTTCTTTCTCACCGTGGAAGTC
>JAJYJD010000113.1 GCA_021789755.1 Bacteroidota bacterium | reverse complement strand
GATCGGGAAGCCGTCGATCAAAATTTCGCCGGAGGTGCAATCGAAAAGCCTGGGGATAAGATTCACAATCGTCGATTTCCCTGTACCCGTCTTCCCCACGATCGCCATAGTCATCCCCCTGTCGATCTCAAGATTGATGTCGCGTAGGGCGTAATCTTCCTTGGAAGGAAACCTGAACGATACCCCGCGGAAAGAGACCGCGCCATGGAGCTCGTTTACCGACCTGTCTGTTTCATCTCCGTCTTTTATCTCAGGATGGGTATCGAATATTTTGTTAAGCCTGCCCATTGAGGCGGCGCCGCGCTGGAAAATATTGACCACCCATCCGAACGCAATCAATGGCCACGTAAGCATGCCGAGGTAAATGAGGAACGAAACCATTGTCCCGAGCGAGAGCGTGTTCTTTATAACGTCGAAGCCTCCGCGCCAGAGCACGATTACGGTCGCGGCGCCGGTCAGCACTCCCATAAGCGGCCACAGGATTGATTGTATCTGTGCCAGAGTCAGGTTCCTCTTAAGGTACCCGAGGCTCATGAATTTGAACTGCTCACTCTCGTGGTCCTCCCGGACGTAGGAACGCACCACTCTTATGCCGGCAATACTTTCCTGAGCCCTCGCGGTAAGATCGCTGTACTGCGCCTGGACCGCCTCGAAGTGGCGGTTGACCAGCCTGCCGAGGTAATAAACGCCGGCAGAAACAAACGGCAGCGGAATCAAAGAGTACAGAGTCAGCCTGACGTCGATCGAGAACATGATCGAAATAACCATGATGAACCCGACCACCGTATCGGAGGTGTACATAATGCCCGGCCCGAGCACGTTGCGGACTGCGGAAATGTCGTTGGTGCCGTGCGCCATCAGGTCGCCGGTCGGCATATTGAGGAAATAAGAATAAGAGAGCTTCTGAATATGCGCGTAGAAGTCGTTGCGCAGGTCATATTCGATCCTGCGCGACGTAACGATGATTGTCTGGCGGGTCATGAATGTGAAGAACCCGCTGAGGAAAGTAGTACTTATTATCAACGCCGCATATTCGAGGAGTTTCCACGATGACGGCTCTCTTTTTAACTGGTCGATCGTGCTGCCGATAATAAGCGGAATGAAAATCGCAAAGAGGTTAGACAGCAAAACCGTAAGGAGGCCTATATAAAGAGTCCTACTGTGCTTTTTGAGATACGGAACCAGCCTCAACAAGTGTTTCATCTTTTACCCGATTACAGTGAATCCCGTGTATTTGTGAAGAGCCTTCGGAACCACAACTTTACCTTCGGGGGTTTGGTAATTCTCCAGCAGCGCGACCATCAGCCTCGACGTGGCAAGTCCGGAGCCGTTCAGGGTGTGAACGTATTCAGGTTTCGCTTTCGGTTCGCGCTTGAACTTTATGTTCGCCCGCCTTGCCTGGAAACTCTCAAAGTTCGAGCAGCTCGAGGCCTCCAACCAGCCGCCTCTCGCCTCGGTCGCCGGCGCGAAAACTTCTATGTCATAACATTTCGCCGCCGAGAAGCTGAGGTCACCGGTACAAAGGAGCATCACGCGGTAAGGTATGTTCAGCAACTGCAGCACCTCCTCCACATCGACAACGAGTTTTTCGAGCTCATGGTAAGACTCTTCGGGTTTAACCATCTTAACTAATTCGACTTTATTGAACTGGTGCACTCTCAGGAACCCGCGCGATTCCTTGCCCCAGCTGCCGGCTTCCCGTCTGAAACACGCCGAGTATGCCGCATACTTCACGGGCAATTGGTCAACCGGCAAAACCTCATCACGCCTGAGATTCGTCACCGGGACCTCCGCAGTGGGCACGAGATACAGGTCGTCAATTTCGCAATGGTACATATCTTCGGCCATTTTAGGAAGTTGACCGGTTCCACGCATCGACGCCTTGTTCACGACAAACGGCGGGAAGATCTCAGTATAGCCATGATTATTAACATGCAAATCGAGCATAAAGTTTATCAATGCTCTCTCAAGCGCAGCTCCTTTGCCGACATAAACCGGAAACCCGGCTCCGGTTATCTTGCCCCCGCGCGCAAAATCGAGGATCCCGAGCTTTTCACCCAGAGCAAGATGATCGAGAAGCCTGAAATCGAAATCGCCGGCACGGCGCACCTCACCCCATTTCTTTACCTCCTTATTGTCGTCGGAACTCGCGCCTACGGGCACGGTTGCGTGCGGGACATTCGGGATATAAAGGAGCAGATCGTTCAGTTTGTCCTCAACAGACTTCAACTCATCTTCGAGACCTTTGATAGAGTCCCCTTTCAATTTACCCTGGGCTATCAACTCTGAAGCGTCTTTTCCCTGCTGTTTAAGTTTGGCGACGTCGCCGGCTATCTGGTTCCGTTCGCTCTTGATCGTCTCGGATTTTTGCAGGAGTTCTCTTCTCTCGCCGTCGAGCTGCAGGATCTCATCCACGCGGTCCTTCTCTCTTTTCCTGGCGATAGCCTCTTTCACAATTTGGGGATTTTCCCGAATGAATTTAAGATCGAGCATACGTACTCACATTCTGTTCTTCATTTTACGAAAGAACACCGGCGTGTTTCATCTGTTGCTTCATCAAGGACAGAGAATCAGTGACCGGAGGCGCACTGACGCCAAGTTCGGTCTGCGCCTTCAGGCATATGAAGCTCGAATTCATCGGCCGCTTCGCCTTCTGGTTTATTTTGTCCGATGTGGTCGGTAAAATCACCGAAGGGTCGTAGCCGAATACTTGAGCTATCTTCACTGCGAATTCCAGGCGGGACATCGCTTCGAACCCGCTGACGTGATATACGCCTCTGGCGTTTCGCCGAACCGTTTTGAGAACCGCGAACGCCAGTTCGTCCGCCAACGTAGGATTACCAATCTGATCCTTTACAACGGAAAACTTCTCACCTTTGGAGAGCATGTCCATGACCCAGAGAACGAAGTTCCTCTTTATGTTCACACCGAAACCGTAAAGTACCTGCGTTCGAACTATCGTCAGATCGTCCAGCTGAGCCTTCGCAAGGTTCTCCCCTGCCAGTTTCGTCTTACCGTAATAACTTATCGGATCGGGAAGGGATGACTCGTCGTAATTTCCCTTTTGCCCGTTGAAAACATAGTCGGTGGAAATGTGGACAAGTTTTGCGCCGAATATGTTAGCAGCCTCCGCCAGATAGCCGACGGCAGTAGCGTTGACTTTGTATGCGGTCTCTCTCTCGACTTCTGCCCTGTCGACGTCGGTGAATGCCGCCGCGTTTATTATCACCGAAGGCTTTAGTGTCCCGACCATATCGAGGACCTTCTGACGATCGGTGATATCGAGGGCGATGATCTCCCCGTTACCGGCTGTCAGCTCGCACGGGATTATCTCGAGCTCCGATTCTCGTCTGAAAATTTCGACGAGCTTTTGCCCGAGAAGGCCGCGAGCTCCGGCGATCAAGACCTTCCTTTCAGGCACTGGCGCTCTCTCTCTTCAGTTTCAAAAGGCCGCTCGGTCCGGCAGCGCCTACCTTCTGAGTCGCCGACTTGATTCCGGACTCTGCCGCCTCGACATAGCTTTTCCCCGACAAGACGGAATGAAGGAAGACCGCACCGAACACGTCCCCGCTTCCGGTCGGATCCACTACCGGGGTCGGTTTAGCCGGGAAAAAATGTTCCGCGATTTCATCGTTCACCTTTTCGTAAAGCAAGAGTCCCTTCTCCGCAAGCGAGATAATCACCGCCCCCGCACGCGTGCCCAATATTTTTTCGGCAAGCTGACGACGATCGCGCACTTCCGCATCCAGAGTGTCAGCCTCATCCTCGTTCATCTGGACGGTGTCGACAAGATCGGTCCACGCAAGGTAGTCCGGTCTCGCCGCGCGGACACGTTTGCCGTCCTGCATGTGCCGCATGACAATGTTATGCAGGTCCAGATGTATCCGGCATAGCGGCGCAGCAGTCCTGATTTTCCTGAGAGTCTCAAGGGTAATATCGCTCCCGCTGATCAGGTTGAGATGAATCCCTTCCGCCGGCAGGAATGGCATGATCTTCTCGAACGGAGTCGGCTCGATCGGCTGCGTGCTGCATTCCCAGCGCCGGTTATCATCCTCGTAGAACAAATCCACCCTGCGCACCGGTGCCGTCGTCTCATAAATTCCCGACGTGTCGACCAGATCAAGCTGGGCGAATAGTCCCGCAAAATATTCGCGGTCGTGCTTGCTCAGGCCTACTACCGGAACGGTCTGGATTCCATCGTTGAGCAATCCGCTCGCCACGATAGAATAGGAGATACCGCCCGGTTCATTGTAAACCTTGCCGTCGGCCTTATGTATTACATCGACGCACGGTTCGCCGATGATCAGGACTTTCAAAGCTTCGACCCCTTTGCGCGAAACTCGACAAGTTTCTTCTTGACATCCGGGTTTGACAGACCGACGATTTCCGCTGCGAGAACGCCCGCGTTCTTTGCACCGGCCTTCCCGATTGCCACGGTAGCGACAGGAATTCCCGGAGGCATCTGTACAATCGAATAGAGTGCATCGACACCAGCCAGCTCCGATCCGCTAAGAGGCACGCCGATAACCGGAAGCGTGGTGAGGCTCGCGACGACCCCGGGTAAATGCGCCGCCATACCTGCTCCGGCGATAATAAGACTGAAACCGTTCTTCTCCGCGCTCGATGCGAATTCCGCTGTCTCCTTCGGGTTGCGGTGCGCGCTGAGTACATGAAGCTCGTGCTCGATCCCGAAAAAATCGAGATAAGCGAACGATTCAGATATCGCCGCCTCATCGGACTTACTTCCTATCAATATTGCAACTTTCGGTTCAGACATTTTCTTCCTCAATGTTTATACACTTTTTCCGGGTCAAAAACCCTGACTCCGATATCGAGAAGCTTCCCGTTTTCAAGCTTCCTATAGAAACAGGACCTGTTGCCGGTATGACAGGCAGCGCCGCCGACCTGTGCCACCTTCATCAGGATCGCGTCTCCGTCGCAGTCGATGAGGAGCTCCTTCACGTTCTGCACATTTCCGGATTCCTCCCCTTTGTGCCAGAGTCTCTTCCGCGACCTGCTCCAGTATACGGCCTGTCCGGTTTCTATGGTTTTGCGCAGGCTCTCCTCGTTCATATACGCCAGCATGAGGACTTCGCCCGTATCGTAATCCTGTGCGACGGCTGTCACGAGTCCTTTTTCGTCAAACTTGAGTTGATCGACTATCTCATCTAGTTCTGTCATAATCTTACTGCAACACCTTTACCGGCCAAATAGTTTTTGACTTCTCTTATTTTAAACTTGCCGAAATGAAATACCGATGCGGCGAGAACGGCATCCGCATTGCCTTTCTCGATAGCTTCATAGAAATGTTCAAGCGTCCCTGCACCGCCGCTGGCGATTACGGGCACGTTGACTTCTCTCGTGATTTTGCCGAGCAAATCGATATCATAGCCTGAGTTTGTGCCGTCTTTGTCGATGCTGGTCAGAAGTATTTCGCCGGCGCCGCGCGACACTGCATATTTCGCCCAGCCTACGGCATCAAATCCGGAGGGCGTTCTCCCGCCGTTAACGTAAACCTCATACTCACGCGGCGCACCTACTTTCTCGATGGGCACTTTCTCGAAGCCGGGAGTCATCCGTGTCTCATCCGAAGCATGTCCTCGCATCGGGACTCTCTTGGCGTCAATAGCTACGACAATACATTGCACTCCAAATTCTTCGGCCCCCAACGATACCATGTCAGGGTTTAAGACGGCCGCGGTATTGAGGCTCACCTTGTCGGCTCCGTTTGAGAGGATGCGGCGCATGTCGTCGACTGTTCTTATTCCGCCTCCCACTGTGAGCGGCAGAAAAATTGTTTCGGCGGTACGCCTGACGACATCGAGCATTGTCGCCCGGTTGTCGACAGTCGCAGTAATGTCAAGAAAGACGATCTCGTCGGCGCCCTCCTGCTCATAGAAGCTGGCAGACTCGACGGGATCACCGGCATCGGTCAGGTTGACGAAGTTTATTCCTTTAACCACTCGCCCGGCATTCACGTCGAGACAAGGGATAATTCTCTTGGCTAACATCGTATGGTCTTCAACTAAAGCAGTTCTAGCTCCGCCTCGTCGGTCCGAGGTCGTCAAGTGCTTTCTCGTTCTGCCGCCACAGCTCGACGCAAGCGAATTTGTTTTCGTAGAGCGCCTTCCCGACGATAACGGAGTCGACTCCAAACTGCTCGAGCTCCTGCAAGTGAATCAGGTCTTCGTAGGACTTGACTCCGCCTGAGGCCGTCACGCGCAGTCCGGTTGCTACTGCAAAGTCCTTAATCACGCCGATATTGGCGCCTTTGAGTGTCCCATCACGCGAAATGTCCGTATAGATTACTCTCGCCACGCCAAGGCTCTTCAATCTGTTGCCGAGATCGATCGCGGGGATGCCGCTCGAATCCTGCCAGCCTTTTATCTGCGCCATCCCGTCGAGCATATCGATCCCTACGGCGATCCGGCGGGGGCCAAACTCCTGAAGGAGCTTTATGAGGAGTTTCTCATCGTTGACAGCGGCCGTGCCGATTATGGCGCGATAAATCCCGATATCGAACGCCTGCTTAACTGCCTCATAAGTTCTCAATCCTCCGCCGAATTCAACCGGTATATCCACGGCTTGGACGATCGATTTCAAGGCCGCGATGTTGACCGGGTGACCCTCGAACGCGCCGTCGAGATCCACAACGTGAAGAGCCTTGAAATTCTCACCGCGCCAGATAATCGCCATCTTTGTCGGATCATCTGAATATATTTTGTCCGTCCCGGCTTCACCCTGCACGAGCCGCACGCACTTTCCCTGTCTCAAATCGATTGCCGGTATTACAAGAATCATTTACACACTCAAGAAATTCTCAAGAATCTTCAGCCCGAACGACTGGCTTTTTTCCGGATGAAATTGGATCCCGAACGTGTTTCCGCTTTCCACGACGGCCGGGAAGACCACACCATAGTCGGTGGCCCCTGCCATGCAATCCTCGTCCGGCTTCACATAATATGAATGAACAAAGTACGCATACTCTCCGTCGCGGACGCCTTCGAACAGCCGTGACTTCTTGCGGAACATTATCTGGTTCCATCCCATGTGGGGTACCTTCATGCCGGTGTCTTCCCGGAAAGCAACAACCTCACCGGGCAGGAGAGCCAGCCCGTGATATGTTCCCTGCTCGAAGCTGACACTGAAGAGGACCTGCATCCCGAGACAGATGCCCATGAGCGGGCGGCCGCTCCTGCCGTACGCAACAAGTGCTTCGCGGATACCGAGCGAATCGATATTCCGCATAGCGGCACCGAACGCTCCGACACCCGGCAGGACGAGACGATCCGACTTCGCAATGTCGTCCGCCTTCTGGGTCAACTCCACTTCGGCTCCGACTCTCTGCAGTGCCTTGGTGATAGACAGGAGGTTGCTTGTCCGGTAGTCGACCACCGTGACTTTAGATGCTCTCATTTTCCTCTATCATTCTGCTGAGCTCCTTGCTCCTCACCGTTGCAGTGGAGACGGCGTTAATGAGCATCGTTCGGAGACCGTGAGTCTCGAGCTCGTGTACGGCAGCGATTGCAGTGCCGCCGGGAGTCGTGACTTCATCTTTCAGGATCGCGGGATGTTTTCCCGTCTCGATGACAAGTTTCGCGGCGCCGAATACCGTCTGTGCCGCAAGCTTGAAGGCGGTCTGTCTTGGAATTCCCATTTTTACGCCGCCGTCCGTCATCGCCTCGATAACCATGTAAATATAAGCCGGGCCGCTCCCGCTCAAACCCGTCACAGCATCCAGAAGATTCTCTGGTACGACCTCAACTGTTCCCACCGACTTGAAGATCGTGAGCGCAATCTTAATGTGTTCGTCCGTCGCAAAACTTCCCTTGCTGATTGCAGTGGCACCGGCATCGACGAGCACCGGTGTATTCGGCATGGATCGTATTACCGGACACGCCACTCCGAGGAATGAATTAATGAACGACGTTTTTATTCCCGCCATTACACTAATGATCAGATGATCGGGTGTGACAAGATCCTTTATTTCTGACATGACGTCGCGCGCGTTCATCGGCTTGACGGCAAGAATAAGTATTTCGGATGACCTGACAACTTTCTTATTGTCTTCTGTCGTATGAACTCCAAGGCTTTTGGAAATATCGGCCAGGCTGTCGGCGCTCCGCCTGGATGCGATAATGTTTTTCGGCGAAGTCAGCTTCGCTCGAACCAATCCACCTATGACCGCCGTTCCTATGTGTCCGGCCCCTATTACCCCAATCTTTCTATTATCGAGCATTCTACAGCTTTCCTTTCGTTGACTGCACTCCTACGATACGGGAGTTCAAAGAGACTGCCTCCCGCAACGCGAGGGCAAAAGCTTTAAAGATCGCCTCAGAGCGATGGTGATTGTTCTTCCCATATAACAATTCAATATGAACATTGGCTTTCAGGTTCTCCGAAATCGATTTGAAAAAGTGTTCGATCATCTCCGTGGACAGATCATTTACTCTCGGCCGTGAAAATTCAGCGTGGAATACGAAATGTCCTCTCCCAGACAAATCGACGACGCACCTCGCGAGCGAATCGTCCATCGGAACGTGGGCCGTGCCATAGCGGTTAATCCCTCCCTTTTCGCCGAGCGCCTTGTCAATACATTTGCCGATCACGATCGCCACGTCCTCAACCGTATGGTGATCGTCGACGTCGACATCGCCCTTCGCTTTCAGAGTCATATCGATGAGACTGTGTTTCGAGAAGAGTTCGAGCATGTGGTTAAAAAAATTTATGCCGGTGGAGACATCGTACTTGCCGGTTCCGTCGAGGTTTACACTGCAAGAGATCTGTGTTTCCCTGGTCTCGCGGCTGAGGGACGCTTTTCTTTTCACTTTTTTAATTCAAAATGCCGAAAATTTTGCTGAAATGCAATAAATCCTGCCGCATATACGGTTCTTATAATCTTGATTTGTGGTGAGTCCTACATCCACCACAAAGTCCGCCGGAGCGTCCCGCGCAGGCGGACTGAAATGCAATGAAAACAGCCCTTATTCGAAACATCCCATCTGAAGCCGGATCACTTGAAATCCTCGACGGCGTGAAGCCGAGCTCGCCTCAGGCAATTCCCAAGGACTCTCTGACCGTCACCAGCGATGTCGGTTCCGCCACTCTGAATCATCCCCCACCAGCACACAGAAAACTCGTCGCAAAATGAGTAGAGATAGACCCTCGGACGGTAAGGTTGATTAATTAGTTGGGATATTGGATACCAGACGAAAGTGGAAGTCGGAAAATATTAAAACGCGTCTAGTCCACTTCATGATCATTTTCCTTATGCAGCTTGGGGCTACCGTGGCATTCGGCCAACGGGTACAACTGACTACTCAATATATCCCGAATGTGCTCGCAATAGCCCAGGGAGACACCGTCGTTTATGCCGGAATGGACAGCGGCATTTTCATTTCCGCCTATCATGGAGTAAGCTGGAATCTCTCCTCCATGACTGGTCCGGCTGTTCGCGCACTGTTCCTGACAAACTCAAGGATATTTACAGGGACAGATAGGGTGTTTTTGTGTCCACGGACGATGGATCCACATGGCTGCAAATAGGTATGGCAGCCGCATCGGTGGATGTTTGTTGTGCCGTCGGCATATTGCCTTTTGCAGGAGCAAGGGGTAAGGGCGTATTTCTCACTTCCGATAGCGGCAGCATCGTCACAGCACTTGCAAACTTCGGTACAAAGATTATCGCAATCGTTTACTCCGGTGGCATTTCAGGCTCAGTCGACAGCAGCAATACCTGAATTGTTTCAAATAAGGGTTCAACGGCGACCGGTGTGCGTCCTATCCTGGTCGGCAGCAACGGAGTCTATGCCGAACCAAATGCCCGAGAATTTGTATCGGGTGACAGTGAGGCGGCGTGGAATTGCACCTCCTCGGGCTGGAACTATGGCCAAGTGACATTGCTTGGCAAGGAATCAGTCAATTACTTTTTGGTCCCTTCTACAATCACTGCATCTTCGGTTCTTCCTTCCAGCTCAATGTCTCTGATGCCTTCAATACTACTCTCAAACGGATCTTTGCTTTTTGCTTCAAAACCGTGAGAGTCCAATACCGCAAGTAGAGTCGGCGTATCGTACATGCACTTATGAGGATACTGCATGAAGACGGAAAGAAAGTCCTTTATTGCAGAATTCCGGCTAAGATACAGGACCCCAAGACTCTCGACAAAATCATCAGCGCGCAACACACCGTCACGATACCGATCTACAAGGACCTTCAAATCGGGCACCACAATCCTGATTATTCCACCCTTTTTCAAAACTCTGCGACATTCCTTCAACAGTAAAAGCCCCTCTTCCTTCGAGAAGTGTTCGAGAATATGTGACGCGTAAACGACATCCACGCTTTCATCAGCCCAAGGAAACCTTTTCTGCAGATTATGTATCCTAACTCCATCCCATTGACGCGGATTTCCGTCCGGGTCTAAATCGAAAAGCTTCATTCGTCTATTTATAAAGTCATAGAATGGGATGCGCGTAAAACGCGCACCCAAAGAGTAATCTACATTCATCCAACCGTTCGGATGCACGGAACCGCAGCCAATGTTTAGCTTCATCTGCATTTCTTTTTGCCTCCTCCCAATATATAAAACCGATTGTAACAATTCAAAAACACAGTCAGCAACCTACCGATCGCAGCC
>JAJYJD010000112.1 GCA_021789755.1 Bacteroidota bacterium | reverse complement strand
ATTCTTCGGTACGCTCGCCGTCATATGCCACTCGACCACTTTTCCGGTTTTGTTCGGGGGGATAAGGCTCCTTACGACAAACCAGCCGTTCTCAGCAATATTGCGTCCGTCGTAAAACATCAGGTTACCTTCGGTGGATTTGATCTCGACCTGCCTTTGCGGATCCCCGGGCGCCAGGATCAGAGTCGAGCCGGTCGCCATCGGAAGAGGATCGACATACACGTGCCTGCCGTGTCCGTCGAATGTGGAGTGACCGGCATATTGAGGAATCTTCAGAGAATCTGGTTTATCGACAGTAGGCCCGGCCGGATACAAGGGAAAGGTGTGCGGACTATTGTCCATCAAATAAATCCTGCGAAGATAATCCGTCGGCAGGAATTCAAGATTGAACCCGGCATGACCAGTCAGTTTTTCCGGCAGCGACTTGTCGAGATATACGTCGATCCAGACTCCGTGTTTCTTTGCCGTGACAACAACTTTCGGAAAGAAATCATACTCTTTGTAAGCGAGAGTTACTTCAACGGCGTTCTTCTTTTTGTCCACCTTTCTACCGACTACCATCGGGACTGCATCCC
Organism: Bacteroidota bacterium; assembly: GCA_021789755.1. Classification (GTDB taxonomy): domain Bacteria; phylum Bacteroidota; class Ignavibacteria; order Kryptoniales; family JAKASW01; genus JAKASW01. The sequence continues at coordinate 10,159 of JAJYJD010000112.1, read as the reverse complement.
ATTGCTCGGGTGTTGATCTCAACCTTACCGCGCCGTTGGTGGCCGTGCGCGCGCCGCATTGAATCAGCTCAATACCGGCGTGCTTCTCGTCGAAGAAATATCCGTTATATTCGTTGCTGAATACGAAAACGTTGAACCCGCGGGTCTCGAAATATCCAAGATCGTTCAGCCGCAACTGCTGTGAGAAAGCGGCGTGGCATGACAGAAAAAGGAGAATCGTCGCAAGAAGATATGTGTGCGGGTATCTCATGTACATCCTCGATTCCTCCGCCTTCAACGGAGTCTTTTCCGGCAACCCGGCTATCTGTGCCATAATGCCCCCCTTTACTCGTTTTGCAGTTTCAACATTTGACAATTGCTCCCTCATAAATGAGCACCGCCGCAATCGGGGTTTGATCCCGGTACTTGATCAATCGGCCCGAGCGGCCCGTTCTTGTCGTTGATGATGCGTGCGCGCGCGCCGTCCTGCCGTCGGGTTGCAACCGATCGCCGCGCAAATCATAGCACGGTTGATGTTTATACGACATTCTTCATTCCGCTATTCAATTCTCACTCTTATCTGTGCGAAAGAGTGCGCCGGGAAAGAATAGGTAAATTTAATTACCTTTGCTTCTATTTCTTTCGGCACGGGGACGTTCTCGTTTCGTTTGTCGTATGTGTAGGGAGCGTAAATGCTGTCGCTGTTTACTTCTGTCACGGAAGCTCTTCCCGCAAAACCGCCCGAGCTGCTGACGATCTCCTCCGCGACGTCTTTCTCCTTATGCCGGTCCCGGCGTTGACGCAAGACGTTCTGTGACCCGATGGCTTTGTTCAGTTCCACCGACTCGTCGGTTCCGACCTTGTTGCTGTCATGGTATCCCCATGCAAGGATTATCAGGCTGAATCGGTTGAACATGTTTCTCTCCTTTCAAGACACTTTCGCAAAATCGCGTGCATCGCGCAATTGCACGGCAGCACCGAAGCGCCGGATCTCCTCATGAGAACAATCTTTTCTACCGATCAAAACCGTTCCCGGTTTTCCTGACAATTGTAACGTTCCCCGTGTCCGGCAGAGCATCGAACGTTACGTACCTGACCCTGTCTATCTTGACGATATCCGAGGAGAGAGGCCCATCGTTTTGATAAACGATCGCCGAATCCCAGCCTTCGGGAAGTTCCCGGCGAACTGTCAGCGGAACGTCGTAGTACGAGCCGTCGAGATTATCGGTCATTCTAAACGTGATGCTGTCTCCGTGAGCCGAGACTTCGGACACCGATGCGGAATTTCTTTCCTTGATATACCGGGCAACGGTACCGAACGGAGCCACCCAGAACTCGTCCGGATGGGCACTCAAATATTCCAGAGTAGCAAGTATCGTATCCTGAGAAATCGGAGAATATGCACCCGGCTCGGTGCCGTTGATCCCGTGCATCAGATACACGCACCATCCATTCCGTGCGGCAGCGCTGTCCGCTTCGGCGTCAATGGCAGTGACAGTGTTCAGGCCCTGATCGCCACAGACAAATGAACTGATGTTCATGAAGTCACTCGGAGTTTTGCTCACGATCTGACCGGAGCAGCCGCGCGCGGCGATGTAGTACTCGGCATCCATCGCCTCGTTTCCAGGGAAGCAATATGGATAGGCGATCGTGATACACCTCTTACCTTTGATGTGCGCATTGATTGTGTCGCGGGAGCGCGACAACTCTGCTTGCAGCGCTGAATCGGATAGCGTATCGAATTTCGGGTGATCGATCGTGTGGCTCGCGATTTCGTCTCCCCCCAACGCCGCTTTCTGCAGACCGCTCCAGTTCGCCGGCCACACCCACTTGGGACTCGTTACTGTGAAGAGCGTGACCTTGAACCCGAACCTGTCGAACATCGGCACAGCTATAGCGAGCTGGTTGGGGCAATTGTCATCGAATGTGTAGCTAATCGCGGCGGAACGAAAACCCCGCCAGGTGGCGACCTGGTATCCGGCCGGCACGGTTTGCGAAGCGCATTTGCCGCTCAGGGTCAACAGAAAAGCGATGGCGAACCACAGCCGCCGCGTAGCTGAACTCTCGATAATGGGCATGATCACCTCGATTCAATGATTTCTAGTTCGACACGAAGGTCGTCACGCTCGAAGCGTCGAGTGTGCCCGTGAAGCTTCCGTTGGAAACGTTCAGAGTGCTTCCCTGCAGGCAGTTCTTGGTGCCAGACGTGACGTATGGCGTGAACGAGCTCGCCGTCCCACCCTGCAGAGCGAACGGCAGGGTCACCGCGCTGGAACCCATATTTAATGCGACGATGACTACCTTTGCACCGTCCTTGTACGCGGTGACATACACGTTTGACGTAGGGCTCTCGGTGGCGCCGACACGGTAAAACCCCGGGCGAACGAATCTCGCAAACTGGGACATCACGTATCCTTTATGAGTGACTTTGCCGGTGTTGCCGGAATTAAGTGAGCCATCATCTACTGGACCATAATATCTGACAATGTACCACCAAACATACGCGCTCATGTTGTAATTCATACAATCATTTATAGTCTTTGCTGTCTGAATGGCGCCAGCCCAACCTGTATCAAGACTGTTGTAAGCGGGCGGGTTGCCGCTGTTTATCAAATATTCGGTCATCCATAATTCTTTTCCTTTTTGCAGAGCAAGCGGGTATTGAACCGCCGATGTTACGTTACCATTGTTATCGACATCTCCATAAATATGCCCACCGATGAAAGCGACATTCGCGGCAGCAGCAGGATCGTTCAGCGTGGAGTCTGAAAGCTGGTGACTAAATGTCGCGGACTCCGGCATAAAAACCGGAACGCCGATCAACGAGGCGTCATTCTTCATGAAGTTGTCAAACTGCGTCGCGTTCCATAGGCATGATTGGTAGGATGCGTCGAAATCGGGTTCATTCTGAACGGAGATGGCGTTCACGGTCACGCCGTGTGCGGCCATGGTATCGGCAAATGATTTCAGATATGCAGCATACGTGGCGTAGTTCGACGGAAGAAGCGACCCTCCGACCTGGCTATCGTTGCTTTTCATCCATGCTGGAGGCGTCCATGGCGTCGCGATAATTGTCGCGCCGAGATCCTGTGCGGCCAGTGCCGATGGAACACTGGCAGCCCATTGAGTCGAGTCAGGTGAGATAGAAAGACGCATTATCGTCATACCAATCTGTCCGTTGGCGCTTCCAAATGCGGTCAGCACTTCAGCGGGCGTCATGTCAGGACGGAAGATGAGGGCGTTCGCACCGCCGAAGCCTCTGATGATTTGCCGGGTACTGTCGAGATACACGATTGCCTGAGGTGAGGTAACAGTGAAGCTGAGCGTCGTGTCGCTCTGAATCACGACATTACCGATTTGTTTGGGAACGATCGCAGGTGAAGTGCTGTCGGTGTTCGATATTTCCACCACAAATGATTCTGAACTGGAAAGAGGTTTTGGGGGAAGGCCCTGAATTGCGTCGGGCCCCATCTCCGTTTGCGAAGATAGTATCCCTGTCTGCAAAACGGAATTCGTATTTCCGCCTATTCCAAAAACCATCTTCTTAGCCAGAGCTTCACCGTTCACCTGAAGCCTGTAGAGATAAACTCCAGGCGCAACTATTTTCCCAAAGTCGTTTCTGCCATCCCAAACCAGGCCGTGAGATCCGGCTGCCTCATAACCGACGTTGAATGTTCTTATCTCTCTCCCGAGGACATCGTATATCGACACCTTTACATCCGATTGGTTGTTCAGCTGGTATGATATTGAGGTCGACGATGAAAAGGGATTTGGATAATTCTGGTCGAGTTTGAAATTCTTAGGCAGCTGACTCTCCTGCTTCACTGCCGTGATCGGACTGATAGCAAAGGCGCCTGTCGAATCGGTCAACGCATTGTATTTGATGGAAAAGTTATAGCTGTCGTAGAAAGTGACCGACGCATACCGGACAGGCATTCCAGATGCGGTCACAGTGCCTTTGACCGAGTATGTATATGCACTGACAGAACGCGGAACTACTGCAAGCAACGTTAGAATTACTGAAAGACTCAGATAAATGTTTTTCATGGTTATACTTCCTTCATTTGCGTGATCTTCATTTCAAAAGCATGAGTTTCATGGTTTCGTTGTAAGACCCGGCCTGCAACCGGTAAAAGTAGACTCCGCTCGGCAGGTTACTTGCGTCGAATGTGACGTCGTAATAGCCCGCGGTCTGTTTCCCATTTACAAGCGTCGCCACTTCTCTGCCAAGTATGTCAAAAACACTCAATGTCACATCGCTGGCCGCTGAAAGCTGATAACTTATAACTGTGGTGGGGTTGAACGGATTCGGATAATTCTGCCGTAACTCAAATTCGGCTGGCATTCCTTCCAGCTTCCTCACATCGGTGGCAATCGAAGCTCCGGTGGTAAAACTTGCCGGGACAGAAAAGCCCCCTGTGTCACTGGCGTTCAATGCGGCGACATGCCAGTAATATTTCGTGTCGGCATTTAAGACGGGCAATTGCAGCAGGGTATCCGAAACAGTGGAATCTATCACTACTGTCGAGAACAAATCATCAGTCCCCAGCTGCAGGCGATAGGACGATGCAGCAATTGATGAATGCCATAGAACAGGAGGGTTGCGTGGCGTGCCGGTCGTGTCGACCGGGAATATGACTGCCGGCATCAGCAAATACTTCGCAAGATAAGTTCGCAGCCACTGAAGGGCCGGTCGCTCCGTTCCATCCGAACGTACCAGATACGCATTTTGCTCCCACGTCTGACCGTAAGTATAACCCCACAGCGTCATTCCTTTGACAGCCGGGTCAGTATAGAAGAGAGGAAAATATGTCTGGTAATTTTGAAGCTGGATGCTGTCAGTTGCTTCGTTAATGGCAAACTCAGAAATATAAATGGGCAATCCGGTTGCCGAGGCAATTTTGTCAAGATTCGATTTCAGGGTGCTGATGGGATACGAGTAAGCTTGTGTGGCGCCGGCCGGACTTTTGAATTCGAAGTAGTGACCCTGTATACCGATGCCGTCGATTAAGCCTCTCACTTTCAGTGTGTCGATTATGGCTATGTATTCGTTTGTGAGCGAGCTGTTGCCTAGAACGTTGTATTCGTTTATGAGCAACCTGGTGGTCGGCGACCAGTACCGCCTCGCCAACTTGAAGGCGTTCACGACCCAATCCCAACCTGTACTCCCGTTTCCGCCCAAAGCGTTTTTGTAAGAAGGAGGCGTATTTATAGGTTCGTTGACGACGTCGCAGAACGCCGCAAGCGGGTATCTGTGACCACAACTGTCGATCCAATTGGCGATCTCCTGGTATTCCTGTGCAGAGTCCAGACTGCCATCAGTCATGAAGCTCGGTTGCTCAGAGCCCCAGATCAAATTGTGTTCCTTGAAAGGGAACCCGTTCCGAATGGCATAGTTGTAGTCATTATCGAGTGGGGCCCAGTTGTATACTCCCGGACTGCTCTCAACGCTTCCCCACTTGCCGTCATTTTCGGGAGTAACCTGGTCCCAGTATGTCGCAAAGTCCGAGCGAATGCTGTAACCGGTATGGATGACATTACCGACCCACTTGTTCCGGCCGAGTGCCAGCTGCGAAAATGACGGCGACGGTAAAAAGGCGACGACAAGCGCCGCCGATAAACATACGGACAGACCGCCTTTGCCAAATATACCAGACTTAATCAACATCACTTCTCTCCTTCCGAAGGTGCTTGAATAATTGTGCTTAGAAACCGACCGAATTCCCGCCGTCGACCGGCAATACCACTCCCGTGATATACTTCGATTTCCGCGAGGCAAGAAAAAGAGCCGCATTCGCCACGTCGGATGGCTCACCCAGCCTGCCGGCAGGCGTGCGTGAAAGCACCCTGATCTTGCGCTCAGGGTCATTGTCGAGAGCGGTCGACGACATTGCGGTTCTGATGAAGCCGGGCGCTATGCAATTGACGCGGACACCGTGGCGCGACCACTCCACGGCAAGCGCACGAGTCATTCCTTCGACGGCCGATTTCGACGCCGTGTACGCCACAACTTTTGGGATGCCGTACTGTGAAGCCATTGAACTAATCATTATCACGTTTCCGCTTCCGCGGGCGACCATCGACTTTCCAACCTCCTTCGACAATTCGAATACCGCCGTCTGGTTCGTCCTTATTATGTTTTCGAATTCTTCGACCGAAACTTCAAGCGCGTCTTTTTTCAGATTTATGCCTGCATTGTTCACGAGGACATCGATTTCTCCGACATTGCTTCTTACCGTCGCGACCAGTTCGGGGAGTCGCCCTATTTCATTCAGGTCGAATCGGATGCAGTTCACATTTCCACCGATCTCCACTCCGGCTCTTTCAAGCCTCCCCTTGTCTCTACCTACGATTACAACCCTGGAGTCATTAACGGCAAAAGCTCTGGCGATGGCCAGCCCGATTCCGCTCGCGCCGCCCGTTACCAGGACGACCTTGTCTCTGAGATCTCTATATGTTCCCGCTTCAACTGTATCATTTAGTGTCTGGTTCATTTGTTCCTTTATATTTAAACCAATTGAAGTATGCTGTGTTCTCGGACGGCTTGCCGAGCGAAGTCGCGTAGAGGGCGTACATGCAGCCGACGAATCCGCCGGCGACTTTCGTGCTCAGGAAAGAAGCGTCGAGACTGTCTTTCAGCGTGTCCCACTTCCCGGCTTCGGAGGAGAAGAGAAAATTGTAGTGTGCTCCGACCGCTTCTATCCTTAAATAGATCTCCTTGTTTCCCGCGTTCGGATCGAGTTTCCGCGTGCCCACCAGTTCCATCCCGTCCAGGGAATCGGGGTTGTCGATCGATTTGTACAGCTCGACTGCCGGGTGATTATTTTTCACTGACTTGCACAAAAAGTAAAAATGCGTTTCGTTCTGGAAGACCAGCAGCCCCGCCTTCTCGTTCTCGACGGCCGGTGAAAACTTCATCGCCGTGCTGGCCGAACTCTCGTTGTGCTGCTGGCGCCGACCGAGGAAGCTCGGGTTCGACTTTCCCGCGCATGTCTCCGGCCTCAAACGCATCGCAAGCCATCCCGGCTTTTCGCCGAGACTGTACCACTTCTCACGCGGCGCACGAAGGAACTCCCAATTGAGATCGAGTGTCTCCCCGCTGAATTCATCCGTGTATTCGAAATTGCCGCCGTAGTGCAGTTCGTCCTTCTGCTCCACCGCGGGCAATGGATACGAATAGTGGAACGCGACGGTTTGACCGTGCGGCACGATAGTCGGCCACCCGCTCTTCCATGTCACGGGAGCCAGAAAAGTTTCTCTTCCGGTGTTGTAGTAATCTTTCTCATAAGGAGGATACGGCTGGCAGCCTAGAAAAACCGCCCACCATGTTCCTTTTTGCGTCTCCACAAGATCCGCGTGACCGGTACAGGTGATCGGATTGTTCCTTTGCGGATTCAGATCTCTCTGCGTTAAAATCGGATTGTCCGCATATGGCACGCAAAGCCCGTCCATTTTCTTGCTCCTGAAGACAACTTCGGAATGATCTTCAGCAGTGCCGCCCTGGGCACAAATGAGATAATAGAGACCGCCGACTTTGAATATATGCGGCCCCTCGATCCAGACCGGTTTCTCTTTTATGTCGGTTCCGCCGTTGACAAGGATTGTTTCATCGTCGAGCACGCGAAGAGTGTTGATGTCGAAGCCGCGCATCCTGATCGTCCGGTGTCCCTGGTAAAGCGGCTTGTTGTCCGGCGCGACGCTGTTATAAAGGAGATACGCTTTCCCGTTGTCATCAAAGAAAAGCGACGGATCGATGCCACTGACCTGAGGCAGCCAGACCGGTTTCGACCACGGCCCAGCCGGATTCTTCGCGGTGCAGACGAAATTCCCGCCGGCGTCGACGAATGTACATGTCACGTAGAATAGTCCATCGTGATATCGTATCGTCGGGGCGAAGATTCCGCGAGAGACTCCGAGGCTGTCGTACCGCGACTCGATGCCATTGCCGTCAATTACGTAACCGATAAGTTTCCAGTTGACCATATCTTTACTGTGAAATACCGGTATTCCGGGATAATAGGCGAAAGTCGAATTCACAAGGTAGTAGTCATCGCCGACCCTGCAAATGCTCGGATCGGGATAGAAGCCTGCCAATATCGGGTTTGTGTATTCCATTGGTTCGACTCCGCTCACCAGAGGTTTGTCCTGTGCGAATGAATTAGAAGCCGGAAATAAGAAGACAGAAAAAAGAAATAAGACATTGAGAACGCGGATAGCACTGATGCTTAAGGATGAAAAAGAAGGAGAGAGGAAAATCCGTTGGGATCCGTCCGTTCCATCAAATCCGTGTCCAATTATCCTGCGTAGCAATTTCGATCACATTCCTGTTTCGAATGGAGAAGCGGGCAGACCTTCTTTGTTGTACAGGTTCGCGCCTGCCGGGTTGTCGGCCCAGGCATACCGGACAGACGCCGGATTCGACACCTTCTCGCTCCAGACGATGACTTTGTTTCCGGATATCTTTGCCTTTGCCCAAACGTACTTGCCGTCTTTGCCGGCAATCTCGAAACGCTTCAGCGGGCCGCCTTTTGCCACCAGGCCGGTGCCTGTATTCGTGAACGACAGAATGATTTTGTTCCCTTCGACTTTCATTGTCTTGTAAATCGGCCCGGAGTAGACGACTCGGTTATCTCCATAAGCCACTTTCTCAGCGGCCAGCGCGAGCCGCTTGCCGACGTCGCCCTTGTCGAGCGGATGAATATCGTTCCACTCGCCGATGTCATACGTAACCGCCAATCCGGTATTCGGAAGGGCGAGCGCTCCAAGCTGCGCGTTTCTCACGTCAGCCCAGCCGCTTGGACCCGGCTCTGCCGCGGCAGGACCGTAGTTGGGAAGCTGCACACACAAGAAAGGAAAATCTCCTTCTCCCCATTTTTGTCTCCAATCGGTGATCATGGATTTCAACATCTTGCCGTAACCTGCCGGCTCTGAGCAATTCGACTCGCCCTGGTACCAGACAGTCCCTTTGATCGTGTAGTTGAGCAGCGGCGCGATCATCGCGTTGTAGCACCCGGTCGGTTCATATATAACAAACGTTTGCTGAGTCAACGGCGGCGCTGTGGTTCCGATCTTGTATCGCCATTCACCGGCGAGATCTATTTTCTGATTTCCTATTTCCAGTTCGTACGGTTTATCGGTTATGAATTGAACTGGATCGTGGCTGCCGAAGACGCGGACCGCGATTGTGTTTTTCCCGGGCTTAAGGATTCCCGGTGCTACATCGTATCGTCTCGGCGGATATTGATATGAGATTGAACCGACGAATACGCCGTTGATATAATCGTAATCCGCGTTGACAATCCTTCCCATGATGAGCTTCGCCTGTTTCCCGGCCACAGATGCGGGAACATTAAATTCGCGCCTGAACCAGACGACACCGATCACACTGTCGAGCGCGCCGGTGCCGCGGAACGATGGTATCTCGACGCTGGACCAATCCGCGTCGTCGTACGCCGGTTCATACCACGGCTTGTCGCCGCTCAGGCCTTTGTCGTTCTTCCACACCGGCTCGTACCACGTATTGTTCATCGCGTTGTTCGCATTGTTGACGCTGTCGATGTAGCCCGGCCGGCCGAAAACCGCCGCCGTCTTAAGCTCTGCCGGGAAGTCTTTCAAGGCGTCTGTGCTCATCCACGCCTGTATCGGTGTTCCGCCGACGCTCGAATTTATCAGGCCGATCGGGACATGATATTTCTCCCAGAGGTTTCTGGCGAAGAAATAAGAGACCGCACTCCATTTGAGGACGCTCCAGGGGTTCTCCGATTCCCACTGGCCGTAGCGCAGATCTTTCTGCGGCCCTTCGAAGTTGTACATGTTCGGGACGATGAACTCTCTTATGTTGGGGTTATCCGACTTCGCAATGAGTTCCCTGTATTTCGGCCGAACCCGTATCATGGGAAGCTGCATGTTCGACTGGCCTGAGCAAACCCAGACGTCACCTATCATGATATTGTTCAGGACAATATGATTACTCGCGTCTATCTCCATGCTGTACGGTCCGCCGGCTTTCATCGGCGAAAGCATGACGGACCAATCGGCGTCCTCTTTCGTGGCAGTCGAGTAACTCTTGCCTAAAAACCTTACCGTGATTTCCTCTCCCGGTTGGGCCCATCCCCATACTCTCACGTCGGCGTTTCTCTGAAGGACCATCCCATCGCCCACGAGTTTCGGCAGTCTGACC
>JAJYJD010000111.1 GCA_021789755.1 Bacteroidota bacterium | reverse complement strand
CAAGACACTTCACACTCGAAGAGGCAAGATTTGATTTGAAATCCATCCTGCCTGATCTGGACAAGCTTGTCGACCTCAAACGCATACTCGATGGCAGGGGCTATGATGTTTATCGGCATCGATATTTCGGCGGTGCGGGTCCGAACGGGACCGGGCACTACCCTCCGGAGCTCGAGGAGCTGGTCGAGATAGTGAAGAGCTTCGATGAGAAGGGAATTTCGGTGAAGGATCTCGACGAAGGTTTGATAGACTTTCCGCATTTCAAGGAGAACGGGGAGGAGGTCTACCTCTGTTACAAGCTCGGTGAGGAGGATATACTCTTCTGGCACCCGATACAATCGGGTTTTTCAGGGAGAAGAAGTCTGAAAGATCCCGACGTCGGCCGGGGCATAAGCGAACTCTAACCGGAGAAATAATGAACCCGCTGAACAATTTGATAATATCGACGCTTCAGATTTTCCCAAAAGGATTAGTGAAGCGGTTCGCCATGCGGTACATCGCAGGCGAACACATTGAAGATGCGACAAGGCTCGTGAAAGAACTCAACTCGGAGCGAATGCTTGCAACGATCGACGTCCTCGGAGAAAATGTCACGACGAAAGAAGATGCGATATCTTCGTCGCAGGCTGCGATCGAAGTGCTGAGAATGATCAAAAATAATAAGCTCAATGCCAACCTTTCGATCAAACTGACTCAATTCGGCCTGAACATCGACAAGGACTTTTGCTTCGACAATGTCCTGAAAGTCATGGAGACGGCGCGGAACCTCAATAACTTTGTGCGTATCGATATGGAGGACTCCAGCGTTACGACCGCCACGCTGGATATATACGAGCGCTTTCGTGCCGTCGGCTTTGAAAATACCGGGGTCGTTATCCAGGCGTACATGCGTAGAAGCGAAGAGGATATCAGACGGCTGATCGACATGGATGCAAGCGTCAGGCTTTGTAAGGGAATTTATATAGAGCCCGAAAATATTGCTTTCAAAGGACGCGACGAAATCAGACGCAACTATGTCAAACTTCTCGGGATGCTCATTGAGGGGAAGTGCCGCGTCGGGATCGCGACACACGACGATTTCCTCATAAGAGCCGCATATGATATGCTCAATCAGAACCACATCGAGCGGGACGGCTATGAATTCCAGATGTTGTACGGCGTCCGGTCCGACTTGCGTGACAAGATCGTCGCTGACGGACACAAGCTGCGTGTATATGTCCCTTTCGGTAAACAATGGTACGCCTACTCCATCAGAAGGTTCAAAGAGAATCCCCAGGTTGCAGGATACGTATTCAAATCGATCATGACCGGCAAGTAGGACCCTTGACAAGGCTGTCCGATTTCATTTTTGTCCGCCATACGGTTAGATTATTACGAGGAGTCGATCAGGGAATTAGATGGATCATAAATTCAAACTTGTGTCGGACTATCAACCCTCGGGTGATCAGCCTGAGGCTATCCGTGAGCTCACGGAAGGGATAAAAAGCGGGCGAAAACACCAGACACTTCTCGGGGTAACCGGCAGCGGCAAGACTTATACTATGGCTCAGATGATTCGGAACATCAATAAGCCAACGCTCGTGATTTCGCACAACAAAACTCTCGCGGCCCAACTATATGGCGAGTTCAAGCAGCTTTTCCCGGATAACATAGTCGAGTTTTTCATTTCCTACTACGATTACTACCAGCCCGAAGCTTACATCCCGCAAACGGATACTTACATAGAGAAGGACTCATCAATAAACGATGAAATCGACAGGCTGCGTCTTCGTGCGACCAGCTCCCTGTTGAGCGGCCGGAACGACGTAATAGTTGTCGCGTCGGTTTCATGTATCTACGGCATCGGTTCGCCTCATGATTACAGGAACGAGATGGTCCTGGTCCGCCGCGGAGAGAAGATGGGGCGCCGGCAGCTTCAGCAGCTTCTCATAGAGAGCCTCTATTCGAGGAACGATGTCGAATTTCTGCGGGGCGTCTTCAGGGTCAGGGGCGACGTCGTCGAAATTTTCCCCGCGTACGAGCTGGACGAAGCGGTCAGGGTGGAGTTTTTCGGCGACGAGATAGAATCCATCAAGATGTTCGACCCTCTGACCGGCGTACCCGCACTCGAGCTGGAAGAAGTCTCGATATATCCGGCGAGGCATTTCGTTACGAGCGAGGAAAACCTCCTGCGGGCCATAGTCGGCATAGAGGCGGAGCTTGTTGAAAGGCTGACGGATCTTCGCGCGATGGGGAAGTATCTCGAGGCGCAGCGGCTGGAGCAGCGGACGCGCTTCGACATCGAAATGATGAAGGAAGTGGGTTATTGCAGCGGTATCGAGAACTATTCCCGGCATATCACCGGGCGGGAGCCGGGGCAACGGCCGTATGTTCTCCTCGACTATTTCCCGGAAGGCTTTCTCATGTTCATCGATGAATCCCACCAGACAATTCCACAGCTGCGTGCCATGTACCATGGAGACCGGTCGAGAAAGACCACTCTTGTCGAATACGGTTTCAGGCTCCCATCTGCGCTGGACAATCGCCCGCTGAAGTTCGAGGAATTTGAAAGCATGATAAACCAGGTTGTGTTTGTCAGCGCCACGCCGTCGGAATATGAGCTCGGAAGCAGCGGTGGCGTGATCGTCGAACAGGTAATCAGACCTACGGGGATCGTCGATCCGGAAGTGGAAGTAAGGCCGGTCAAGAACCAGATGGACGATCTCCTTCATGAGATACGCGAGCGGGTCAAGGCGAAGGAGCGGACTCTGGTCACGACGCTGACGAAGCGAATGGCCGAAGATCTGACCGAATACCTTCGCGGACTGAATATACGCGTGAAATACATCCATTCCGACATCGATTCACTTGAACGTGTCTCCATCCTTCGCGATTTGCGGCTGGGCCAATTCGATGTGCTGGTCGGTGTCAACCTCCTCCGTGAAGGACTCGACCTGCCCGAGGTATCCCTGGTAGCGATACTTGATGCGGACAAGGAAGGATTCCTCAGGTCGGAAAAAAGCCTGATACAGACGGCGGGACGCGCTGCGAGGAATATCGGTAGCAAAGTCATTCTGTATGCCGACACGGTGACCGGGAGTATGAAGAGGATGATGGACGAGACCGGGCGCCGAAGGAAGATCCAGACTGACTACAATGTCGAACACAACATCGAGCCGAAGTCGATCGTGAAGTCGGCCGAGGAAATCATGGCATCGACGGCAATTGCCGACGTCAGGGCGGAAGGTGAGGAGAAGACGAGACGACTTCAGCAGGCGAGTGTTTCGGAATCGCCGGGGAAATATCTTACGGACCAGCAGAAAGCGGAGCTCGTTGAGCGGCTCACAAAGGAAATGTATCAGGCCGCGAAGGATCTTGATTTCGAGAAAGCCGCCGAACTGCGCGACGAAATCCACAGGCTGTCGGGAAAAAGATGAGCGCGTGGGAACCGGAGAACGTATTAGAACACAGACTACGTGTGAGCACGTTGCGCCAGCCCGACATCTGCAGGACCCTGGTCGGGAGATGTAACTGATTTTGACGCAATTAAGAAATGCGAAAAGAATAATCTGTGAAAGTCTGAATGTTTCCGTGTCATCAGTGTGCTATTTTTCTCGATGCATTATTGGGATCTGTTCAGGGAGGATCTGAAGAGTTGTGAGGGGCCTGAGTAATCTGGCCGAGGCGTTCGTAAACTTTGTTTATCCACCCGTGTGTTCGACATGCGAGGGGGCGCTGAAACACGGTGAAGCATACGTCTGCACGCGCTGCTGGGAAAGCTTCGAACGAGTACCGCCGACAGAGTCGATAATCCAGCTCATCGAGGAGAAATTTCTCGCGGACGAAGCCGTCGATAAAATCGATTCGGTGTTCTTGTTCGAGCAGGACCCGCGCGTTAGGGAGGCGGTGCACCTGCTGAAATACAGCGGTGCCGAGTTAATCGCCGCACAGTTCGGGCTTTTCATCGCCAGGAAAATCGTCGATGATCCGAAACTCTCGATGTGCGATACGATTGCGCCGGTGCCGTTGCATCCGGCAAGGCGGCGGGAGCGCGGATATAATCAAAGCGAACTGATCGCACGGAGCTTGAGTGATATCTTAGGCGTAAATCATTCTCCGGATCTTCTCGTCAGAACCAGGCAGACAATGACTCAAACACTCTTCGATGCGGAAGGAAGAAAGAAGAATATTATGGGAGCCTTCTCACTCGGGAAAATGCCGGTGGACGGCATCGAGGGAACGAAGATCCTCCTGATCGACGACGTCATTACGACAGGGTCCACCATCAAAGAATGTGCAAGGACATTGAAAACGAACGGAGTACTTGAGGTCTATGCCGCATCCGCAGCAATTACAATCTGAGATTGCCAGATACATAAAAGGTATCGAGAACGTCCACTGTGTGGTGAGCGACCCGGGCAGGGTGAAGGACTTCTGGACAGGACTGTTCGGCGACCCCAAACATCAGGACGGTCCCTGGTCGGAATTTTTAATCGGCGGATTGGAAATGGCCGTGACAGGCGGTGCATCCGCCAGGAGTGTCGTTACATTCAGAGTCGAGAACCTTGCCGGCCTTCATTCAATCCTGAAAGGCAGCGGTTTTCCGGTTACGGACATCCAGCACGGTGAGTACGGTGATTTCGCTGAAGTGTCACCTGAAGAAGGTTTTGTATTTCATTTCTTCGAGCCGAAGAAAAAGTGCGAGGCTCAGGCGACCTGATTTGCTTTGGAAATTCTCAACGCAATCTGTAAACTTCTTTATGAAGAAGATCCTCCTACTTATCCTTATCACATTAACGGTGAATTCCTGTTCGCAGAAAACCGAGAAAGATCGGTCGCAGCAGATGAAATCGAGCCAGGGTCGGCAAGCCTCGAAGTTCCAGAGTGTGCCCGTCCCGCAATTTGACGGAAAGTCCGCGTTTAATTACCTGGTTCGCCAGGTCGACTTCGGGCCGCGCGCCCCGAACAGCGACGCGCACCACCAATGCCTCCTTTATCTCGAGCAGGAACTGAGCCTTTACGCCGACTCGGTCCAGCTCCAGAAATTTGATGTCCCAGGCTATGATGGCACGGTCCTTCGACTCACCAATATCATAGCACATTTCAATCTCAAGTCCCCGACACGCATTCTCCTGACCGCTCATTGGGACAGCAGGCCTCGCGCCGACCATCAGCCGGGCGGGGCGGTCGACAAGCCGATCCCGGGCGCAGACGACGGTGCGAGCGGCGTGGCCATTCTTCTCGAGATGGCACGCGGCTTCAAACAGTCTCCGCCGCCTGTGGGTGTCGATATTATCCTGTGGGATGGAGAAGACTACGGCAAGGAAGGCGACATGAATTATTACTGTCTCGGCGCCAAGTACTGGGCGGCGACCAAGCCGTTTTCCTATCAGCCCCTCTTCGCGGTCAATCTCGACATGGTCGGTCAGAAAGATCTGCAAATTCCAAAGGAAGGTTATTCTGTAGAGTACGCTCCCGACGTCGTGAAACTCATTTGGGATACTGCGGAAAATATGGGTGTCACTCAATTTGTCGACAGGACAAGCGAACCGATTTACGATGATCACCTTCAGCTTGACAACGTAGGAATTAAGGCAGTCGATCTCATAGATTTTGACTACAAGTACTGGCATACTCTTGAGGACACACCGGACAAGTGCAGTCCGGAAAGCCTCTCTGCGATCGGCAGAGTCCTGCTGCAGGTTATTTACCGAAGTCTCCGCACATATCCGTATTACGGTTATGAAAGATAAGTTTTTCCAGCTCGCGATTTCGACGGACAGACCCGTCAACGACCTCGTTGTCGGATTCCTCAGCGATGTCGGAGCCGAAGGATTCATTGAGGAGGAGAGCGGGCTCAAGTGCTATTTCGCCGAGAGCAGGTGGAAGCCTGATTATCGCGTCGATGTTACAAGGTTCCTCGGTCATTTGAAGGATGAGGGAAGGATTGGAAAGTTTGCGGTTGAAGTCTCTGAAATGATGAATCAGGACTGGAATATGAAATGGGAAGAATCGATAGTGCCGATCGAGGTTACGGAAAACATAGCAATCAGGCCGAGCTGGAAAGAGTACAACGGCAGCGCAAAGATCGTGATCGAAATAGATCCCAAAATGTCTTTCGGGACGGGGCACCACGAAACGACAAGGATGATGGTCCGGCTTCTGGAAAAGTACATCAGGGGAGGCGAGAAGATTCTCGATGTCGGCACCGGGACCGGGGTGCTCGCGATTGCCGCAGCGAAGCTGGGAGCCGCACTCTGCATCGCCGTCGACAGGGATGAATGGTCGATCGAGAATTCTCTCGAAAACATCAGAAAGAACGGCGTATCAGACAGAATCAGCCTATCCCGCGGAGAGGTGGCTTCAGTGGCCGATGAAGATTTCGACATGGTGCTGGCCAACCTCAACCGGAATACACTGCTCTACATTGAGCCCGAGCTCCGGAAGCGATGCAAGAAGGGCGGTTTGCTCCTTCTGGCCGGCATACTTACGCTTGACGAGAAGGGCGTTGAAGATTCATACTCCAAATCCGGCTTCAATGTTCTCGAGACACTTCACGAAGCCGAGTGGTCGGCCTTGGCACTGAAAAAATGAGGTTCGCCTCCATAGACATCGGGACGAATACGATCCTGATGCTGGTCGGGGAAATAGACGGCTCACTCTCGATTAAACCGATAAAAGACTTCTATTCTGTTCCGCGCGTCGGAAAAAGCGTTTCGACCGCGAAGAGACTCGACGGCGATGCTGTCACCCGCGCGCTGAAAGTGCTTGCCGGATATTGCGCCGCCGCGGAAAGTTACGGTGTTCAACGGATCGTTGCCTCGGCCACGAGCGCCGTCCGCGATGCGGAAAACCGTGACGAGTTTATCGCTCGCGTGAAGGGGACGTGCGGAATAGAGGTCGAAGTAATTCCCGGCGAGCTGGAGGCGAGACTCGGCTACCTCGGAGCAGTCAGCGGTGTGCCCGATGAGTCTCGGGCATCGCTGGTGATCGACATCGGCGGCGGCAGCACCGAGTTCAGTTACGGCATCGGAACGGAACCCTCCCGTTTCGCGAGCCTGAACTTAGGCGCAGTCCGAATGACTGAGATCTTCTTCAAAAATAATCCGCCTTCAGTTGAAGATCTGAGAAGAGCGACCGTCTTTACGGAGGAAGGTCTGAAGGGTTTTCCTCTTTCAAAAATCAAGCCTGACCGCGTATTTGCCGTCGCGGGAACTGCGACGACTCTTGCAATGATCGCACAGGAGAAATATGAATTCGATGCTGCGGCAGTAAACAATTACACGATGTCGGCCGGGACTCTGCGGAACCTGTTCGGTCTTCTGAAGACGAAATCGCCCGAGGAGATCAGAAAACTGACGAACGCCGCGGAAGGAAGGGAAGACGTGCTTCTCGCCGGCGCACTGATCCTCTTGAAGGCGTTGGAGGCGGTTGGATCGCACGAATTTATTACAACCGACCGCGGACTCCGCTACGGTTACCTTTTATACAAGTACGCACAGATGCAGGGGCAATGAATCCGTCGTCTCTTGCGGGCCATACGATAGAACTGTTGGACAGGGTTGTCAGGAGCAGTCTTCCATCCGACAGGGTGGTATCGGATTTCTACAGGGAACGCCGGTATTTAGGTTCACACGACAGGCGATGGATAACCGAGAAGCTGTACGGCATTCTCAGGAACTTTATTCTTCTCAGGGATATTTCGGGCAAATGTTCGCAGGGTTCAAACCCGCTGAACACCTTTCTTTCATATGAAATAGGAATCGCTTCAACGAGCGTCGATGAATTGAATCTGAATTATTCGCAGCTTCTCGATATTTACAGGATGACAGGTGAAAAGCTCGGGCTCGAACAGATGGCGACATGCATCGCGAACAGGCTTCAAGAGGTGAAAGGTAATCCTTCGGATGCATCCCTTTTGTACTCTTTCCCTGATTTCTTCAGCGGCTTACTTCCGGAAAATATCCGCCCGGAGGCAATTCCGATCATGGTAGCTCTAAATCGGGAAGCACGCGTCTGTATACGAGTCGACTTGAACAAGATTCGGCGGGATGAGGTTGCCGGCAAATTCAGGAAAAAGGGAATTGAAACCGAGCCTGCAGTGTATTCACCGATGGGACTATATTTGCCGAGGAGAATCAACCTCAACAACGAAGAATTGTACAGGGATGGGCTGATCGAGATCCAGGAAGAGGCAAGCCAGCTCGTCGGCCTGCTGCTAAATCCGAAGGCGGGTGAAATCATAGTCGACGCATGCGCCGGGGCGGGAGGAAAGAGTCTGGAGATCGCCGCGCTGTCGGACGGGCAAGCCCGTGTTTATGCACTTGATGTTGACGAGGCTCGTTTAAGAATTCTCAGAACACGTGCAACCAGGAGCGGCTACACCGACATTTCACCGATAAGAATTTTTGAGGACGGACTGGGCGATGCCGCCTCGCTCATAGGCACGGCAGACAAGGTGGTCGTCGACGCGCCGTGTTCTGGAAGCGGAACAATTCGCCGCAATCCTGACAAGAAATTCCGGCTGACAAAATCTGTCGTCGAAAAATACGCGACCCATCAGGAAACCTTGCTCAGACGTTACGCGGATCTTGTCAAAGTCGGGGGTCTCCTGGTGTACTCGACCTGCAGTATTTTCGCAGACGAAAACTTCGGTGTCGTCGAATCATTCCTCGCCGCGGACGCGCGATTCGTGCGTGAAGATATATCGCTTCTTCTATCGGAGTCGAGAATTTCGGATTTAATAGAGAACGGCTTCCTCGCGATTTACCCCCACCGTCACGAGATGGACGGCTTCTTTGCCGCCGTCATGAAACGGCTGAGCTGAGCTTCTTCCTCTTTCCGATTTTTCCGACGACCTTCGCAAAAACGTCCATTGCCGTTTTTACCTCATCTTCTGTAGTTAACCTGCCGATGGAGAAACGCACCGTCGCCATCGTGGTTTCGTCGTCCCGCCCGAGTGCCTTTATGACGTGAGACGGCTGAAGGCTTCCGGAGGAGCATGCGGATCCGCTCGTCACGGCAATACCCTCAAGGTCCATGTTTATTATCAATGCTTCGCCGTCGATCTCGACCTCCCTGGAGTCGATTGAAACGCTGAGTATATGCGGGACGCTTCCCACTTCAGGAGAATTGAAGAGCGCGCCGCGAACTTCAGCTTCGATCCTTCTGCGCATGAGTGCGTTGAGAGCCGTGAGTCTCTCATGTTCTCCATCGAGCTCCTTCACTGCGAGTTCGGCAGCCGCTGCATATCCGGCCGCGAGCGGAACGCTCTCGGTGCCCGGTCGTCTGTTCCGTTCCTGTGAGCCGCCATGGAACATCGGCTCGAAATCAATCCCACGCTTGATGTAAAGTGCCCCGATTCCTTTTGGACCGTAAATCTTGTGGGCAGTGAACGAAGCCAGATCCACGCCGGTCTCAGTCACGCTGAACTTAGTCTTTCCGAAAGACTGGACCGCATCGGTGTGAAACAGAGAGCCGTTTTCGTGGGCTATCGCGGCGAGGGCGCTAAGGTTCTGGATTGTACCGATCTCGTTGTTGGCGTGAATTATGCTTACGAGGAAGCTCTCCTTTGTCAATGCCGACCTGAGTTCGTCCGGGGAAATGAACCCGTGAGAATCCACATTCAAAAAAGCAACGGAGAAGCCCGACGATTCCAGCGACTTCGCCGCATGCAGGACTGCATGATGTTCGACTGATGAAACGACCAGGTGTTTTCTGTCCTTACCGGAATATTTGGCGGCTATTCCGGCGATCGCAGAGTTGTCCGATTCGGTTCCTCCGCTTGTGAAATACAATTCTGAAGGTCTGGCCCCGATCAGCCCGGCAATTTTTTCCCGGCTATCCTCGAGGGCTGATTTTGCCTCTCTTCCGAACGAATGGATGCTCGACGCGTTTCCGAACGCACCCCCGAAATATGGCATCATCGCTTCGACGACGCGCTTATCCACGGGTGTGGTGGCGGTATAATCCATATATATCCTTCTCATTCGACGGGATCCTTCTGTGGAATCATGACTCAATATAAAACCTGCGGATTGAAGATTTAGTTCATCCCGTACCCGGCTGGGGAGGTGCCGGCCTGACGTTGACTTTCTATCCGGGTGCATCTATATTTTCTGTGGTCAATCTTGATGTGAAAAATTAACTAACCGTCCGGGAGCACTGACATGAAAGAAGCAATGGAATTTCTGAAGAATGCTCCGATTTTCGAAGAGCTTGAGGAAAGAGATTTTGCTCGCATCAGTGCTTGTGGTGTGAGGAAAACCTACAAAAAGGGTGAAGTCATCCTCATGGAAGAAGAATCGGGGTCCGCTCTCTTCGTCATTGTGAGCGGGGAAGTGAAAGTTGTCAGGATTGGCGAAGATGGGCGCGAGGTCATCCTGAGTATTCTCGGCGCCAGCGACATATTCGGGGAAATGGCTTTGCTTGATGGAGAGGCACGCTCCGCCAGCGTCGTCGCGCTGGATAATGCGGAACTCTTCATGATTCACCGAAAAGATTTCCTGGCGTTATTGCATGAGTACCCGAGCATCGCGATTTCACTCCTGAAGCATTTAACACAACGACTCAGGAGAGCCGATGCGCTAATAAAGAGCCTTTCACTTAAGGATGCGTATCACCGTGTCGGTTATGTCCTCTTACAGTTCGCGGATGAGCGCGGACGCATCAGGCAGGGAAAGGTAGAGGTTGATAATTTGCCTGTTCAGCAGGAAATCGCGAACATGGCCGGCACGACTAGGGAGACCGTCTCCCGGACTCTTAGCAAAATGGAAAAACTGAAGATGTTGCAGGTCGATGGAAACAATGTGGTGATACTCGATTACGACACTTTCAGGGAAAAATTCACCTGAGAATTTGTGGAAACCTCTTCCAATCAAACAAAGATA
>JAJYJD010000110.1 GCA_021789755.1 Bacteroidota bacterium | reverse complement strand
GAAACTCGAAACTCTCTTTGTAGTTCTTCAGAAGGATTTCTCTTATCGCTTCATGTCTTCTATCCCTCAGGTGCGGATCTTCTTCGGCAATTTCAAAAGCCGATTTTCTTGCCCGGACGATTATATCCCTGTCCCTGATGAGATTTGCAAGTCTGAGCGGAGGCATGCCGCTTTGTTTCGTCCCGAAAAACTCGCCGGGTCCGCGAAGCATAAGATCGTATTCGGCAATTTTGAATCCGTCGGTCGTGGACGTGAACAGTTTCAGTCGCTGGTGAGCTGTCGCCTCGTCGCTTGTACTGATCTTTCGCTCGTCGAGGTAGCGCTCTTCGGTCATCAATATGCAATACGACTGGTGAATACCTCGTCCGATCCTTCCCCGAAGCTGGTGAAGCTGGCTCAGTCCGAACCGGTCTGCATGTTCGATAACCATGACGGTGGCGTTGGCGACATCGATGCCGACTTCGATAACCGTAGTGGCGACAAGTATGTTGATTGCGTTCTTCTTGAAGGCGAGCATAACGTCGTTCTTCTCTGCTTCGGTCATCTGTCCGTGTATCAAACCGACTTTCAGACCGCGGAACACTTCATCTCTCAACCTGACGAAGCTCTGCGTCGCCGCTTTCAGGTCGGATTTCTCAGTCTCGTTCACCAGCGGATATACGATGTAAACCTGTCTGCCGGCGAGTACCTGATCCCGGATGAATTTGTAGACTTTATCCCGGTTCGATTCGCCGCGAAGAGCGGTCTTGATTTTTTTTCTGCCGATCGGCATTTCGTCGATGACAGAAACATCAAGGTCGCCATAAATCGTCAATGCGAGTGTTCTGGGGATCGGCGTCGCCGTCATGACAAGGAGGTGGGGCTCGCCCTTGGAGGGTTCGGCTTTCTCTTGAAGTGCCATTCTCTGCATGACGCCGAAACGGTGCTGCTCGTCGACTACTATCAAACCGAGCCGGCTGAATTTCACTTTTTCCTGGATGATTGCGTGTGTGCCGATTACGACCGACGTTCTGCCTTCTTCTATCGCGGCGTAAACATGGTCTCTCACATTTTTCTTCTGTCCGCCGATGAGGAGCGAAGTCTCCACACCGAGCTTGTCAAGGTATTGACTTATCGTGGCAAAGTGCTGCGAAGCGAGTATTTCGGTCGGGGCCATGAACGCGGCCTGGTAGCCGTTTTCGACAGCGGTCAGTATCGCCATAAGGGCGACGATCGTCTTTCCACTTCCAACATCGCCCTGGAGAAGCCTTTGCATCGGATGGCCCTTATTGAGATCGGCGAATATTTCCCGGAGCACTTTTTTCTGCGACTCCGTCAGTTTGAACGGCAGGATCTCATCGACAAGTTTCTGCACGAGAGTCCCGCTGCCCACCAACGGTATACCGGAGGAGTGGACGACGAGATTTCGCCGGATTGCCAGAAGAAGCTGCAGGTAGAACAGCTCTTCGAATTTGAATCTTTTCACCGAATAGTCGAGCCGTTTTTCGTTTTCGGGAAAGTGGATGTCAGAAATCGCTTCTCTGAAACTCAGAAGCGAGTTTGCCGAGACGATGGCGTGCGGAAAAGGGTCAGCGGGAAATTCGTACTGGTCCTGAGCGGCGAACAAATTTCGGATGATTCTCCTGAGGCCGCGCGAATCCATCCCCACTCTTCGTAGTGCCTCAGTCGTCGGGTAAACCGGGATTATGCCGCCAGTATGCAGAAACTCCTCGTCGGTTTCATCTTCAAGGTGATCGTATTCCGGGTGAATCAGGCAGGGCTGATCCTGGTACGACGTCACTTTGCCCGAGAAGGCAATAAGTTCACCTTCCTTGAAGGCGTTCGCGAAATACTGGACGGCATTGAACCAGACACAGCGCATCGTGCCGGTTTCGTCGGCTAATCTTATGAATAGCATCGCCCGGCCATGGCCCCTGCGAACGAGTTGAACGGATATTATCCTGCCGACGAAGGTTACTTCTTCCGTAACGAGTACTGCAGCAGCGGCATCTCTGATCTTGTAGATGCGGCTCCTGTCGAGATGCTTCCGCGGAAAATAATAGAGGAGATCCAGTGCGGTCCGGACTCCGACTCCGGCGAGTGCCTCGCGGCGCCTTGGTCCGACTCCCTTGAGATATTGAACGTCGGTCTCTGAGAGGAGGTGTTTAGCGTCGGGCAGCCTAAACGCCATCTCGCACAGCTTCGAATATATTGTCGTCCGCATAGACCACCTTACCGCCGACGACAGTCATGACAACCTTTATGTCTTTCAGTTCGGCAGGTGTGGTCTCAAACGGGTTCTTCGAGAGCACGACTATATCCGCGAGTTTGCCTGTGTCAAGAATCCCCTTTTCACTCTCCGAAAACGAGGCGAACGCGCTGCCGAAAGTGTAAGCTCTCAACGCCTCTTCGAGACCGATCTTCTGCTGGGGATTCCATCCGTCGGGGTGCTTGCCGTCAATCGTCGCGCGCGTCACCGCCGCATGAATTCCTTCCATCGGGTTCAGCGGAGCGACGGGCCAGTCCGTTCCCAAAGCCAGTGTGATTCGCTCGTCAAGGAACCGCCTGAATGCAAATGCGGATCCCGCGCGCCCACTTCCGATCTTTCTCTCAGCCCACCGCCCATCGTCAATGCAATGGTACGGCTGAACCGAAGCTATCGCGTACAGTTTACCGAATCGCGCGAAGTCCTCTTCAGTCAAATGTTGAGCGTGTTCTATTCTGAAACGCCTGTCCCAGGCGGGATTTTGCCTCTGAATCCGCTCAAAAATATCGAGCACACGGCTCACCGCTTTGTCGCCAATGGCATGGATGGCCAGCTGCAAATGATTTCTGTCGGCATCGAACGCCAGAGTTTCCAGCTCGCCGCTCGATAGAATGTCCGTGGCGAGGCCATGATTTGTGTTGTCGTCGTTGTATGGATCGAAGAACCACGCCGTTCCGGCACCCAGCGAACCGTCCGCGAAAGCCTTGACGGCTCCCAGCTTGATCCACTCGTTTACGCCGGCATTGCTATTCGCCTGCACCCCATGATTACCGAGAGTCCTCCACTTGTCGATGGGCAGAACCATGTTTACGCGTACGGTGAGTTCCCCTCTTTCTTTCAGATCAATATATGCCCTCATGTCTCGTTCGGGGCCCATATCGCTCACACTCGTGACTCCCAACCTGTTTGCCAGCTTCATCGCCTCTCTTGCGTCCCGAACCAGCTCGGCCATCTTAGGCTCCGGTATGACCTGGAGTATCATTTGTCGGGCTGCATCCTTGACGATTCCTGTAGGGTCTCCGTTACTGTCCCGGACGATGACGCCGCCCGGCGGATCTGGCGTGTTCCTTGAAATACCGGCAAGTCGCAGGGCATGTGAATTGACTAACGCAATGTGGGTATCTATGCGGTCGAGAAACACCGGGAACTGCTGAGTGAAGCCGTCGACCAGCTCTTTCGTTGGGAGCCGTCTGCTCTCCCAGTTCTCGTGGTCCCAGCTTCCGCCGATCAGCCAGCTCCCTTCGGGGTGGCCGTTGGACCTCGTGCTGACTGCTTCCGAGAACTCGATCTCGCTTCGTGCGCTCCGGAGGTCGAGCCTGTTGAGAGAGGCGCCGCCGATTCTGAAGTGCGTGTGCGCGTCGATAAATCCCGGCATCGTGAAATATCCGCCGAGGTCAACTGTCCCAATCTCGTCGCTTGCGTGAACAGGTCCCGTTCCGACCGACATGATTCGTCCGTCCTTGCACGCCAGGTAATTCGCATAGGGGTTCCGCGGGCTTCCCGTCCAGATATTACCGTTCATGAGCAAGATGTCTGGCTTTGGCTCCATCCCGGGTCGAGGCGTCGGCTATCTTACCGATTGAGAAGCTTTCAGCGGCTGGGCAATTCCCGGCATGAGAGCGTTCTCTACTCTTCTGATAATCTCACGAAGGTGATCGGCATTGTTGACGAAGTCGAGGTCGTCCGATTCGATGACCAGGAGCTTGCCGATATTGTATCTCTTTATCCAGTCCTCATAACTTGCGTTGAGGAGTTCGAGATAATCTCTGCTGATACCTTGTTCGAAGCTTCTCCCGCGGAGTTTTATCTGTCGGACGAGCGTATCGACGTTGGCGCGGAGGTAGACAAGAAGGTCGGGCGGCTTGAGGTAGTCGACCATGATTCCGAAGAGCTCGCGGTAATTCTCGTAGTCGCGTTTGTCCATGTTCCCCATGAGGTGGAGGTTGCGCGCGAATATCTCGACGTCTTCGTATATCGACCTGTCCTGGATCACGGACTCCGGCATTTCAAGTATCTTCTTGTGGTTTATGAAGCGGTTGGAAAGGAAATAAACCTGGAGATGAAACGACCAGCGCTTCATGTCTGCATAGAAGTCGCTGAGGTACGGATTGTCGTCGACCGATTCATAAAATGGGATCCACCCGAAGTGATTGCTGAGGAGTTTTGTCAACGACGATTTTCCGCTGCCGATGTTGCCGGAAATGGAAACGAATGATTTTCTCTTCCCGCCCGATTGAAATCGGGTGTTATTGGATCCCTGTCTGTTATCGGATGGACTCGTCATCGCCGCCTCAGGTTTTCTCCAATTTAGTTTCGGAGTGAGGAAATTGCAAAGAGACTAACGCATATCGCAAGAACCTGATCGTGCGCCGGGTCACCTCTCAGCGGAGCCGCAAATTACCGTCCGCGGGCACTGACCAGGCTTTTCAGTATATCTTTGGCCTTCTCGAGAGCCCGCGCACGATGGCTGAGCGAGTTCTTCAATTCGGAATCCATCTCAGCGTACGTTATCTCATACCCGTCCGGCACGAAAAGCGGATCGTAGCCGAACCCGTTCGTACCGCGCGGAGATTCAATAATCCTTCCGGGCACTTCGCCGACGGCGATCTCGTCTACGCCGCCTCCGATTATAGAAATCACGCACCTGAACTTCGCCTTCCGCCGTTCCGGAGGCACCCCCTTCATTTCGCCGAGAAGCTTCTCGTTGTTCCGTTGATATGTGGCGTTCTCGCCGGAATATCTTGCCGAATAAACTCCCGGCCTTCCACCGAGTGCTTCCACTTCAAGCCCGGTATCATCAGCGAGTGAGAGAATGTGTGTCAAATCGAAGACGGCCACTGCTTTCTTCCTGGCGTTTTCCTCCAGTGTCTCTCCGTCCTCCTCGATTTCAGTAATCTCAGGGAAGGAGTCGAGCGACAGCAGTTCGATGTCGAGACCGGCAAGAATATCTCTGATCTCCTCGACCTTGTGACGGTTGTGCGTCGCGAGGACAACTCTCATTTTGCACCCGTGAGTTCCGGCTTCTTCGGAAAAATCTTGTAATAAAGATTGACGGCGCTTCCTACCGTAGTCAGAAGATTAAGGGTCACGAAAATAGTGTCGCCGAGAGCGTAAATGGTCAGGGCGATGCAGCCCACAAGGTAGAGTATCAGGAATGAAAGCTTCATGTTCGATTGCCCGGTCTTCACCACTTCAAACGTCTGAGGAATCCAGCACGCCACGATCGCCGTCAGCCCGATCAGTCCGATTATCTTCATTGTCGTCTTATATTTTAGTCCCGGTATTTAGGGAATTATGTGGAAAAATTACAATCTCCAGCTTCCAAGCTGCAAACAAATCTCAAGGAACAAAAGCTGAAAAACAAAGATGTTAAGTCCGTGCGGTTGTCTTGAAATATCGTTCCCGGGAGACTTGTGCCGTCTATTGTCCCTGAGAGCGGACACAATGATTTGGATCTTGAGGTTTGAGGTCTCACATGACAAAATCGGGACTTGTCCCCGTCACGATTTGGGCACGTTCATAGTAGCAACTTGACTGCCTCTGAGATCTTCTGAACCTCCACGATCTGTATATCCAGCTTTGACTTTGCACCTTTAAAATTCGCATGAGGAACGACGGCTCTCTTGAACCCGAGCTTCGCCGCTTCCTGGACGCGGCGCTCTATCTGGCTCACGCTTCTGACTTCGCCGGCGAGTCCTACCTCTCCTATGACGAGCGTGCTCGAGTCGACGGGGACGTCTTTGTAGCTCGATATCACCGAGATGGCCGAAGCCAGGTCGACCGCCGGCTCATCGATTTTCACGCCGCCTGCAATATTCAGGAAGACATCGAATCCGCCGAGCTTAATGCCCATTCTCTTCTCGACAACCGCAAGTATGATGCTGAGCCTGCGATAGTCGAGTCCGGTCGAGGTCCGCTGCGGAACGGCATAGCCGGTAGGTGTCACAAGCGCCTGGACTTCGAGCAGGATAGGGCGGGTCCCTTCAATGGCGGCGGTGACGGTCGAGCCGCTCGCGCCATAGCTTCGTTCGGAAAGGAATATCTCCGATGGATTTTCGACTTCGACGAGCCCGGTCTCCTGCATTTCGAATATCCCGATCTCATTCGTAGAGCCGAACCTGTTCTTGTAAGCCCGCAGTATTCTGAACGCATAATGGCGCTCGCCTTCGAGCTGCAGGACCGTGTCGACGATGTGCTCCAAAACCTTCGGCCCGGCAGCTATCCCGTCCTTCGTAACGTGACCGACGATGAACACAGCAGTGCCGGTAAGCTTGGCAAGCTGTGCGAGCTTCGCCGAGCACTCGCGCACCTGGCTCACGCTACCGGGCGCGGACGTGATATCCGGATGATAAATCGTTTGTATCGAATCGACAATGAGTACGGGAGGGTTGAACTCAGTTACCGCCTTTGTGACTGCCTCCAGGTCGGTTTCGGCCAGCACAAAGAGACTGTCGAGATTCTTTATGCCGAGCCGCTGCGCACGGACCCGCACCTGGGCACGGGATTCTTCGCCGGTCACGTAGAGCACTTTCCCGAGCTTTTCGAAACGGGCCAGCTGCATCATCAGTGTCGACTTGCCGACGCCTGGGTCTCCGGCTATGAGTATGACGGAGCCTGGCATGAGCCCGCCGCCGAGGACCCGGTCGAACTCCTCGATTCCTGTGGAAAGCCTCTTGGCTTCGGTTACCTCCACTTCGCTCAGCGGAACGATCTCGATCTTCGATTTCGAATTTCGGATTTCGGATTTGCTGCGCGGCTCGTTGATGAGCTCCTCGACGAAGCTGTTCCACTCTCCGCATTCCGAGCAGCGCCCGATCCATCGGGGCGAAACGTAGCCGCAATTCTGACACACAAACCGGATTGTCTGTTTCGACATGGTGATTCAATTTAACAGAGCAGAGGAGAGAATGAAAAAGTCAAAACTCAAGGGTCTAAAGCAAACTCAGTCTTCAAGCAAAGTCTTGCCGTTTCCGAAAGAACGTCCTCTTTTTAACTTTTGAATTTTGCCCTTTGATTTCCTAGTGAATCAATACCAGCTCGTCCTGTTCTCTTCCTGTAACGATACCCTTGTTCGAAGCGTTGATGTAGACGTTCAGCTCCGAGCGGACGCCCATTTTGCCTTCCAAGTAAATTCCCGGTTCCAGCGAGAAGAGGCAGCCCGGGACAAGGAGCCGTGTGTCCTGAGTCTCAAAGTTGTCAATGTTCCCACCGTTGCCGTGGACTTCCTCACCGATGGAATGGCCGGTCCGGTGCGTGAAGAATTCGCCGTAGCCTGCGTCCTTCACGACATTCCTGCAGACTTCGTCGACTTCCCAGCCAGCAACCTGGCTTCCGGAGCCGAGCCGCTCATTCAGGAATTTGAATCCGGCCCGCCGCGCGTCGCGCACCACGTGAAAAGCTTTTACATACTCCTCGGGCGGATTTTCCCCGACGAATGCGGACCAGGTGATGTCGTAGTAAATGGCTCCGGGCTTGTCGAGCTTCGCCCATAGATCGATAAGCAGCTTGTCTCCCGGCTTGATTTTCCGCGAGCCTTTCTCGACAGGCGCGAAGTGCGGGTTCGCAGGATGATCGTTCGTCCCGACAATGGGAAGGTCGTCCGTCACCAGGCCGTTTGCTTTGAAACGTTTCCCGATGAACTGCTGTATCTCGTATTCAGTCTTGTATTTCTTCGTCTTCACGGACTTGCGGACTTCGTTGAACGCCTCGACGAGAATCGCATCCACCAGTTTGCCGGCTTTGAAATGCGACTTTACCGCCTTCTCGTCGAGCAGGGCTTCGAACTTGGATACGAGGTCGGCTGAGGATATGATTTCGTGTCCGAAACTCCGCACGAGGTCGATCGTGCCGCCGTCCGTGATGGATACATATGGGATTGCGTTCAAAGGTGAGAACTGCATGCAAATCTTCTTCGACGCTCCGAGGATGTCCTTGAGATTGGAATGGAGTTCCCGCCAGCTGGAGTACATGTGTTTCTTTCCCGGAAGGTGGTCGAGCTTCGTGGGTTCAACTCTATGCGCGAGCTTGGCCGGTTCGCCTTCTGCCGGTATGAAATAATACCATCTGCGTGTGGAGAGTCCTTTCTGGCTCATGCCGAGAATTTTCATTCCGAGGTGGTCGCGATTGTGAAAATCGAAGAAGAGCCAGCCGTCGGCGCCGAGTGCCTTGATTGCGATTTGAATTTTCTCAAGTTCCATTGTCGCTCCGGGTTTTTCTTAAATTATACAATATCGACGGTTGGTTCAAAGAGAATTGAACACGAAGTGGGAAAACAACCTCTAAGTTCTGAGTTCGAAATCGTATACAATTTCCAGAATCCGAAGGCCAAAATATAAAACGCTGATCGTCTTTGCCGTCGAGATTTTGGAATTGGGATTTGTTTCGGTCTTAGGGTTTGGAACTAGAAGTGGAGGCCCATAAAAAAAACCGACCCGCTGTGGGGTAGCCAGCAGGTCGGTACGGATAGTCCGAGGATTCTTGGGGTAGGGTGGGATCCTCGTCGAAACTCTGTTAAACTCGACTAAATATAGTTGTGAGTTCCTGAGAATGCAAGTGAAAAAAACCAGTCCTTTCCGGAAGCGGTGTTTTCCCCGCGATTTTCAACCCGGTCACCGAAAAATGTGAAACAGACTTTTTGAATTCTTATATTTACAGCAGAATCGTTTAGAGCTGAGTTTGCTGACCTTTTACAATAGAGAACCAATTCGCATTCTGGTCGTCAGACCGGACCGTGTCGGAGATGTTGTCCTCTCGACACCGGTGTACCATACCCTGAAGAAATCTTTCGAAAACAGTTTTGTCGGGGCACTTGTCTCATCGTACACGAGGCCGCTTCTCGAGGGGAATCCCAACATAGATACTGTAATTACCGACGATCCCGAAGGGGAGCCGATCGGCGGTCAGCGCTTCAGGGAAAAGATTAAAGAAATCCGTGCCTGCAAGTTCGACGTGGCGCTTCTCCTTCTGCCGACGAAACGTCTCGCGTATATGCTGTTTCTTGCCGGCATTCCTTACCGGATCGGTGTGGGACATATTCTTTATGAAGCGATCACGTTCATGTACGGAGTCTCCCGGCACAAGTACAATCCTTTGCGGCACGAATCCGACTACATGCTGGACCTGGCGAGGCGGATCGGTGCCAGGGAGATTTGGACCACGCCCGAGGTCTTTCTTAATGAAGGGGAGATACGTACCGCGAGAAAGTATATGGAGGAAAAAGGTTTCGACACAGGCAAGTCGGTCGTTTGCATTCATCCGGGCAGCGGACGTTCTTCGCCGAACTGGGAGGTCGGCAGGTATGCCGAGTTAGCCGAAAGGTTCCTGGAGACGGGAAGGCAGGTGCTTGTCACGGGATCTACCGGAGAGAAGGCGTATGAGAAACATTTCGCAGATCTTGGTCGGGGCATCAAGACGGCATTCGGAGAGCTGTCGCTTCGTGAGCTCGCTGCGGTGTTGAGAAACATGAGTGTCTTCATCTCATCGAGCACGGGGCCGATGCATATCGCGGCAGCCGTCGGGACACCGACCGTCTCGATGTTTTGCCCGCTTACCGCCTGCTCGCCGAAGCTCTGGGGGCCGTTGGGAAATTCATCGAGTGTCGTTCAGCCTCCGGAGGGTTTCTGTCAGGTTAGATGTCCCGGGGATCCGCATGTTTGCAGGTTTGAAGCCGAAGGCGACGGTATATCGGTGGACGCGGTCTTCGCTGCTGCAAGGGAATTGCTGCGCGACTCGGAAGGGAGTCACTTAAAGGAGTCTTCTCGTGAATATTCGCCAGGCCACAGGCAGTGACGCCGACCAGATAGCCACGCTTCTCGCCAAATCCTTTCTCGAGGATACGTCGGTAATTCGGGTCAGCATCGAAAACAACCCGCGCTATTCTCTTTCGAACATGTATGTCATAGAGAACAAGACTGTCGGCAGCGGGATAATGGGCTGTCTGAGGATTACGCCGTTCGAGGTTTGCTCCCGGGGTGAGAAGATCCCCATGGCCGGGATTGCCGCCGTGGCGGTCCAGCCGGAATCGAGACGACGGGGAATAGCCGAAACTCTCATCGAAGACGCACTAAAAAAGATGTACGAGATGGATTTTCCTATCTCAATGCTCTTCCCGTTCAGGCACAAGTTCTACAAGAAATTCGGCTATGCCTACGTCGGCAACATGGCACATTACAGGTTATCGCCTGCCGACATCGCAGACTTTACCGAACGCTCGCATGTGCGGCCGTTCGGGAAGTCGGACAGAAACAAGGTGAAGAAGGTGCTCGAACAGGAGATACGGGAACACGGAAGTTTCACGCCCCTCCGCAACGAAGGATTCTGGGATCTCGTCGTAATCCCCAAGTTCAAAGATGCGTATGTATATGATGACGGCGAAGTGAAAGGATACGTGGTGTTCGAGCTATATAAGGAACCCGCTTCCACTCCGGGAGCGTTCAGCGAGCCTATAATGAACATAAAGGAGCTTGTCGGGCTTGACGCCTCGGCACATCGCGGGCTTTGGGGGTTCATCGGGGCTCTCGGCGAACAGGTATCGAGAGTCGAATATCTTGCCCCGGCAGATTATCCGGTCCACATCTTCCTGAAGGAACCGAGAGACCGGGATTACCGCAGATTGTTCTTCGAG
>JAJYJD010000109.1 GCA_021789755.1 Bacteroidota bacterium | reverse complement strand
GCGATCAGCATCGGAGAAGTAAGGTTTGGGACATACCACCATGGATAATGCATTTAGTCCTCCGGATAAATGAACTCTAAGCACGATACCCTGAATAAATCCGAGAGCGAAAAACTCACCCGTTCGGAATCGATTTTACTCCATCCCGATGATGCGTCTCTTTCAGTTCGGGACCAAAATTGCGTCGGTAGAATTCTGAGATTCAGGGCTTTGTCAGTCGTTCTCGTTCAGGGTTTAGATTTGGATTTCGGGAATTCAAATTATATCAGCGGAGAGGGAGGTAGACTGCGCTTCCTGGAGCTTCGTCTACCAGGGGATTCGAAACCCGTTCGCGCTCTCAGCGATTTGTCCAGTCTGCGAAGCCACAGCGTTGTTGAGTTTGCCAGACGCCGTGCCGTTGATCTCACGCCACATAGTCGAGCGGAGAGGGAGGGATTCGAACCCTCGATACCCCGAAGGGTATTCCGGTTTTCAAGACCGGTCGATTCAACCACTCTCGCACCTCTCCAAAACGAACTCCGAGGTAATTCCAAATTCTCCGGCCAGGGGCGAGCACTTTTGTGAGGGAGTCGGATTTGCTCATGGTAGAAAACTCCTCGCCGGCGGGGCTTCCGTCTCCGGCCAATTCATCGGCCGAATAAGGCAACCCTCCAGATTGCCGGGGTAATTTACAAAATCGGCGTCCGAGTTTCAAAGCGGCAGGCCGCGGAGCATCGTGCTCGCAGCCTGCAACTGGATGCTTCTTTTCTAATGTCGCTTGAAGATGACGAAATAAGACCCGAGCGGAAGTGCATAAGTATATGTCCCCCGTTTCAGGCCGCGCAGCTCATCCTGGACTTCGTTTGGAAAGCGGTGAATATCCACTTGTCCGATGCGTCCGCTCGGCATCGTGGGAACCGACAACCGGTAGAGCGCGGCTGTCGAGTCGAACGAGGCACCTTTCTTCAGGAGCGCGCAAGCGGAATCTGCCTGTGCAGAGGTAGCCACTACAATCTCCGACAGATCCATCATTTCAGGCTGACTTGAGACGACTTTCGCAGTCTGCATGATCCTCATCTGGATCGGCTTGCCATTCAACAGGGCGGGTGAAAACTTCCAACGCATCATTTGCTGGACTGCTGCGGAATCCCATTCAGCGTCCCCCGTCGATCTTGTCAAGGTGACATGCCTGACCGAGCCGTCTTTGCCGACAAGCAGTTCCATCCTGAGATAGAAGTCTCTGTTGGCCAACTGCGCAGGTGGTTGAGGCAATGAGGTCTTTTCGATTAAGGTGGGCGGAACTATCTCTGAATTCATGCTGTCAAAGGAAGTGCAACCCGCAATCACTAAGCTTACGCCAATCAAGGCGAGAAAAAGGAATACCTTCTGACGTGTCATGAAACTCCCCCCTTTCTTGGAGTTTAACTTCGTAACGACTTTACAAAATATCGCTTTCAAATGCAAACTGTGCGTTCCCGCAGAGGTTGTGCGCCACTTTGGGTTGAAAAAGTGGATTTGTGCGAGTATATTTTACAGGTCTCGGACGATTAGCCCGGAATTTCTGGGCTATTTTTTTTAGAGAGCATGGAAAAAGCAGAGAAAATAGAAAGATTAGGCGTGTTGCTTGAGGCTCCTCTTGAGAATCATGGAGCTTTTCTGGTCGATTTGGCCCTCAAAGGTGAGGGGAGGAGGCAACTGCTGGAAATCTTTTGCGACACCGAGACCGGAATCAAGATCTCCCAGTGCGCAGAGATCAGTCGCGAGATATTTCCTATCATAGAAGCTTCCGGTATCATGGGAGAGGATTTCCGGCTCGATGTGTCCTCGCCGGGAGTCGGCGTGCCGCTGAAGGACAAAAGACAGTACAAGAGCAATATCGGGAGGAAAATGTCGGTCAAGTACCGGGAAGGCGAGAATCTAAGAGAGGCCGAAGGCGAGCTGACGAATCTGACCGAAGACAGGATAACCCTGAAAACGGAAACGGTTTCGATTGAACTGAGATTCGACTTGATAACAGAAGCAAGAGTTAAAACCAGATGGTGACAGGAGGATAAATGCACGCAGAGAAGAACGAGATTATATCTGCCGCGGCAGAAATTGCGAAGGAAAAAGGCATCGACAAAGAAGTCGTCTCTGAGATTCTTGAAGAAGTATTCGCCGGAATTGTGAAGAAGAAGTACGGCGATGACGTCGAAACCGACATTGTCACGAACGTTGATCGCGGGGATATAGAAATATTTGTGATAAAGAATATCGTCGAGCAGGTCGAGAACCCTGGAAAGGAGATCAGCCTTGAGGCACTCAAACAGATCGACCCGGACGGAGATTTCGAGATAGGCGATCAATATCCCGAAGAAATCCCGCCTGAAGAACTCGGGAGGCGCTTGGTGGTTTTTGCGCGCCAGACGTTCCTGCAGCGCCTGCACGAATATGAGAAGAATGTCATCTACGACGAATACAACAAGATGATCGGTGAAATTGTCGTCGGCGAGATTTACCAGGTGAAAAGGGATTTCATACTGGTGAACCACAATCGCAGGGAATTGTTTCTTCCCCGCTCGGAGCAGATTTCCAACGAACATTACAGAAAAAATTCGACCGTTCGCGCAGTCGTCAAGGAGGTACGCAAGGGAACATCCGGACCGCAGGTGATCATATCGAGAGCCGACCCGATGTTTCTCAAGAAGCTTTTTGAAATGGAAATACCGGAAATCTTCGACGGCGTGGTGGAGATAAAGGCGATCGCACGCGATCCCGGCAAGAGGGCGAAAGTCGCCGTTCTTTCGAACGACTCAAGGGTGGACGCGGTCGGAGCGTGCGTCGGCATGAAGGGAGTACGCATCCATTCGATAGTCCGCGAGCTCAACAATGAAAATATAGATGTGCTCCTTTATTCGGAGGACCCGCAGGTTTTTGTCGAACGTGCACTGACTCCGGCAAAGGTGACCAGAGTAGTTGTGGATCTGGAGAGCCACAAATCCCAGGTCTGGGTCGATAATAATCAGGAATCTATCGCCATCGGTAAGGAAGGCATCAATGTCAAACTTGCTTCGAGGCTGACGGGCTTCGATATAGACTTGATGAGAGAAGGCGTCGCCCCGGAGGCCAAGGGTGAGGGCCGGGAGAAAGAAGGTACGGAAATGTACGACATCGATCTCTCGGAGTTCAAGGAAGAACTCGGCGAAGCGTTGCTCACGAAATTCCTGGATGCCGGCTACCTGACCGCGAGAAATGTCCTCGAAGCGACGGACGAAGAAATAAAATTGGACGTCGACATCCCCGAAGAGGAGACGCAGAAGATAAAGGAAATGATGCGTAAGGAACTTGAGGAAGAACCAGAAAACGAATCTCAGGATGAATAGGTTCTAAAGAAAGGCTATTTTCAGCATGGCTGAAACAACCACGAAGAAAAAACTCGTTACCAAGGTCGCATCTGAGTTCCAGGTATCCGCGGATCAGATCGTGGATTTCCTTAAGTCGAAGGGGCACGACAAGGTCAGGCGGACTTCATCTGTCGACGAGAAGATGTATAACGAGCTGGCAGCTCATTTCAAGAAGGAGCTGGACCAGGTCGAAAAGCGGCAGAAGATCAAAGAGCAGCTTACTGAGAAGCCGGAAGAAAAAGTCGCGGTAAAAAAGCTCGTCGATACCGTGACTGTCGAAAGACAGCATGTCGCCGAGGTGAAACCGGAACCTGTCGCCTCGACCGAGGCCCCGGCATTCAGCGGTCAGGCGGAAGCCGTCGAGACGGCTCAGGAGACGCTATCGGAGAAGCCGGAACCAGTTTCCGAGGTTAGTGCAGAGTCCGTTACCCCGCCGGCAGGGGTTCAGGGCGCCGGGGAAGGGACCGTTGAGAGTCCTCAGGTCCTGGAACCCCCCGCTGCAGCCGTGTCGGAATCGGCGCAAGCAGCTCAAGCGGGCGGCGGAACCACCGGGCAGCCGGCGGTCGACAAAGCAAAAGCGGCGGAGGCCGCTCTTCCCAAGAAGGAGGAGAAGGGCCTGAAGATTCGTGGAAGGATGGATCTGCGCACGGGCCGGCTGATCAGCGAAGAGGAAATGAGAATGCGCAAGGAGCTGGAAGAGGCCCAGAAGAAAACCAAGGAGGCCGAGGCGCAACTGGAGACCGAGACCCAGGCTCAGAAGAAGAAGAAAAAGAAAAAGAAGAAAATTCGTGAGCAGAGCACGGAGGTCATTCCCGTCCCTGAGGTTGAAACGGAAGAGGAGCTCAAGAAGAAAAAGAAGAAGAAGGGCCGGCATGTCGACGTAGACCAGGCTGAAGTCGACCTGGCGTTCCAGCGCACCATGGCGAGCATCGAGGACGCGGGCGACTCGGAACGTGCCGCGATCAGGAAGAAAAAGAGGAAAGAGAAATTCGAGGCCGCTCAGATCGAGATAGAGAAGAAAGAAATTGAGAAAAAAAGACTAAGACTCTCGGAATTCGTATCGGTCGGAGAGCTCGCAAAGCTCATGAACGTTGACGTTGCCGAAGTGATTTCCAAATGCATTTCGTTCGGGCTGATGGTCTCGATAAATCAGAGGCTGGACCTGGAGACGATCACGCTCCTGGCCGATGACTTCGGATATGAAGTGGAGCTCCAGGAAGAATATTCGGATGAGGTTCTTGAAGACAGACCCGATCCTGAAGAGACGCTGAAACGGCGTCCCCCCGTCGTCACGATAATGGGCCACGTCGATCACGGCAAGACCTCCCTCCTGGATTTCATCAGACAGGCGAACGTTGTGGCGGGAGAGGCCGGCGGCATTACGCAGCATATAGGTGCTTACCAGGTCAGACTGCCGAACGGAAAGCAGATAACGTTTCTCGATACGCCCGGTCACGAGGCTTTCACGGCCATGCGTGCCCGTGGTGCCCAGGCGACGGACATAGTGATCCTGGTGGTTGCGGCCGACGACAACGTCATGCCGCAGACCGTGGAAGCGATCAACCACGCGCGCGCGGCAAATGTGCCGCTTATTGTGGCAATAAACAAGATCGACAGGCCCGAAGCCAATCCGGACAGGATCAAGAAGCAACTGGCGGATCAGGGTGTTCTCCTCGAAGAGTGGGGCGGCAAAACACAGTCAATGGAGATCTCGGCCAAGAAGGGGACCAACATCGACCTTCTTCTCGAGAAAGTTCTGCTCGAAGCCGACCTCCTCGACCTGAAAGCCAATCCGGATAGACTCGCCAGAGGCGTGGTGATCGAATCGACGCTTGACAGGGGAAGAGGCGCGGTGGCGACGGTCCTTGTGCAGAAAGGGACACTCAAAATCGGCGACGCCTATGTTGCAGGAACCACGAACGGTAAAGTACGTGCAATGACGGACGAGCGCGGAAAGAAGATTGATGCGGCTCCTCCGGCTATGCCGGTGCAGGTGGTCGGGTTCGACGAGCTTCCCCTCGCCGGAGACGTTCTGGTCTCAGTCGAGAATGAAAAGATCTCCCGCGAGATCAGCAACCGCAGGAAGGTTGTCAAGCGTGAACAGGTCATGCGCGGGACGCAGCATCATGTGACCCTTGAAGACATCTCGAAGGAAATCAAGGAAGGAATGATCAAGCAGCTCAACATCGTCGTAAAAGGAGATGTTGACGGATCCGTGGAGGCACTTGGTGACGCTCTCGCAAAGCTCTCGAATGACGAGGTAAGGGTGCAGGTAATACACAAGGCCGTCGGCGCGATTTCCGAATCCGATGTCCTGCTTGCCGCCGCCTCGAACGCGATAGTGCTTGGATTCCATGTCAGGCCAAGCGCAGCTGCGAGGAAACTTGCCGAAGCGGAATCGGTGGACATTAAACTCTACAGCATTATTTATGATGCTATCGATAACGTCCGCAAAGGCCTTGAGGGACTTCTGAGTCCCGAGGTCAGAGAAGATGTTGTCGGCTCACTCGAAGTGCGCCAGACATTCAAGGTGCCGAAATTCGGGACTGTCGCAGGCTGTTACGTGGTTGACGGCAGGATCCAGAGAAACAACCGCGTGAGGCTTGTCCGGGACGGGATCGTGGTGTTTGAAGGGAATATAGCATCTTTGCGCAGGTTCAAGGATGACGTCCGGGAAGTCGAGGAAGGTTACGAGTGCGGCGTCAGCCTCGAAAATTTCAATGACCTTAAGCTTGGCGATACGATTGAGGCTTTCACAATTGTGGAGACGCAGCGTACTCTTGCCTGATTTACGCAGGCCGGACGCCGGTGAAGGGTTTCAGAAGAGAAGAAATTCCACATGTCAGTGAGAACAGAAAAAGTCGGTAATCTGATAAAGCAGGAACTCGGTTCGCTCATCGAGCGGGATTACCGAACCTCGGAGATGGGCTTCATGACGGTCACGAAAGTGGTCATGTCGCCGGACCTGAGACTTGCGAGGATCTACATAAGTGTGTTTGGAGATGCGAAAGTAAAGGACCGCACTCTTTTCCTCCTGAATGAAGCGAAAAAGGACATACGGCAATTCATAGGCGCGAATGTCAGATTGAAGTTCACGCCGGAGATCGCTTTCTTTATAGATGACACGATGGATTACGTCGCCAATATCGAAGAGCTTCTGAAGAAGACACACGAAGAGAATAATAACGAGGATCCCGGGAACGAAAACGATGGCAAGTGACAGCGGCAGCATCCTCGCGATATATAAGCCGAAAGGCATGACATCTTTTGAAGTCGTGCGCAGAGCACGCAGTGAGCTGAAGCTGAAGAAAGTCGGTCACGCAGGAACGCTGGATCCCCTTGCGGAGGGATTGCTAATTCTCCTCACAGGAGACAAGACGAAGTTGATGGAAGACATCCTTAAGCTCGAGAAGGAATACCTTGCGACACTGACACTGGGAGTTACTTCCAGAAGTCACGATCTGGAGACGGAGCTTGTAGTTCAGCCATCGGTCGATACCATTTCCCGGCAGAGGGTCGGGGAGGTTCTTGCCAAGTTCACCGGTAGTATCGACCAGGTGCCGCCGAATTACTCTGCCGCGTGGGTCGACGGGAAAAGGGCGTACCATCTCGCGAGACGCGGGCTGGAATTTGAGCTTAAACCGAAGAGAGTCACGATATCCGAAATTGCGATCGAGTCGTTTGAATGGCCCCTCCTCAAGCTGCGAATAGTGTGCTCGAGCGGTACATACATCAGAAGCCTCGCGAGGGACATCGGCGGCGACCTTGGATGCGGGTCGGTCCTCACGGAACTCGTTCGGACACGAATCGGTTCTTACAGAGCCGAAGACGCCGTCAGAATTGACGAACTGAAGGTAAGCTGCGCCGTATGATCCGCTACTCGCTTGAAGATATCGCTTTCGATCCGAAGTCGGTTGTTACCGTCGGGACATTTGACGGCCTCCATGTCGCGCACAGGAAAATCCTCGAGACGCTCGTGGAGAAGAGCAGGTTGCTCGGAGGCAGGAGCGTCGTAATAACTTTCAAGCCCCATCCCCAGGAGATTATAGGAAGAAACAAAGTGCAGCTCCTTATGACAGAGGAGGAGCGTGTGCAAACGATCGACGAGGCCGGGATCGACGAGATTTGTCTGCTGAAATTCGACAGGGATTTCTCGCTCGTGACGGCTGAGGATTTTCTCGTGAAGCTGATCTGCGGAAAGGTCGGGATGCGCGAGCTTGTCCTGGGCTACAACCACACCTTCGGCCGCGGCGCAGAGGGAACCGTCGAGTATGCCCGCAAGGTCGGTGAGAGAACCGGCTTCGCCGTAGACTACATCGAACCCGTCCTTATCGACGGGGAGAAAGTCGCGAGCAGCGCGATCAGGCGATTGCTGCAGGACGGCAGCCTGCAACATGCCAATAGGATGCTTGGCCGGCCTTTCTCTCTTGAGGGCTATGTCATCCGCGGCGACCAGAGAGGGAGACTGCTCGGATATCCGACGGCAAACCTGAAGCTGGTCGACGAGCGACTGCTGATCCCATCGTATGGAGTATATATCGTCGAAGTAATCGCAGAAGGGACAAGGCTGACGGGACTGGCGAGCATCGGAGTCCGCCCCACATTCGAAGAAGCCGGAGTCCCGACGGTTGAAGTCTGGATTTCCGATTTCGACAGGGATATTTACGGAAAGCGGATCAAAGTCGCATTCATCCACAGGCTTCGGGACGAGATGAAATTCGAGTCCGCAGAACAACTCATAGCGCAGATGGATGAGGACAAGCGCATGATGAACGAGTTCCTTGTTAAAACGATCAACAAACAAAGATAGGAGTTTTTGTAATGCCTTTGACGAAGGATCAGAAAGAAGAGATCATTAAGAAGTACGGCAAGACCGGAAAAGACTCGGGCAGCCCCGAAGTGCAGGTCGCCATTCTTACAGAGAGGATCAACGAATTGTCCTCTCACTTCGAAACGCACAAAAGAGACCATCATTCACGCACAGGTCTGTTGAGGATGGTAGGAAAACGCCGCAGGCTTCTTGAGTACTTGCAGTCCAAGGACATCGAGCGGTATCGTAAAATTGTAGAGGAACTTCACCTCAGAAAGTAAAATAAGAAGGATAAATGATGGAAGGTTTTATTTCAAAAGAGATAGAAATAGGCGGCAGGAAACTCTCGCTTGAAACCGGAAGACTTGCCAAACAGGCGAGCGGAGCTGTCATGGTTCGGTACGCCGACACAATGGTGCTCGCGACGGTTGTCGCCACCGAGGAAGCTAAGGAGGGAGTCGATTTCCTTCCGCTCTCCGTAGAATACCGTGAGAAGACAGCTGCGGCGGGAAAAATTCCGGGCGGCTTCATAAAGAGAGAGGGAAGGCCGAACGAAAAGGAGGTCCTCTCGGCGCGCCTGATCGACAGGCCGATCCGGCCGCTATTTCCTAAAAAGTGGAACTACGAAACACAGATCGTTGCTACCGTATTCTCGTTCGACGGGGAGAACGATCCCGATATACTGGGAGCGATCGCTTCTTCAGCCGCACTGGTTGTCTCAGACATACCGTTCGACGGACCGATTGCTGAAGTCAGGGTCGGGAGAATCGAAGGACAGTTTGTGGTTAACCCCACTGTTCAGCAACTCGATAAGAGCGACATGGACCTGACCGTAGCGGGGACGGATGACTCGATAGTGATGGTCGAAGGGGAATCACATGAGGTTTCCGAAGCGGATCTTCTGGCAGCTCTAGAGTTCGCGCATAAGTTTATCAAGGAGATCGTCGCGGTTCAGAAGGAGCTGGCAGCCCTTGTCAACAAGCCGAAGCGGGAAGTCCCGAAAGACGACGTGAATGAATCGCTGCTGGCCGATGTGAAAGCCCTATCGTTCGACCGAATCCACGGACTCAACAGATCGGTGGTCAAGAAAGCGGAGCGGAGCGACCGGACTAAGAAGATTAAAGAGGACGTATTGCTTGCGCTGGCGGAAAAGTATCCCGAACAGGAGGCAAAGATAGCCGAGATCCTGCATGATATCGACAAGGATGACATGCGCCAGATGATCCTGAAGGAAGGGAAGCGGCTTGATGGGAGGGGATATAAGAATGTCCGCCCGATAACCGTCGAGATCGGGGTGCTTCCCAGGACTCACGGTTCCGCACTCTTTACCAGAGGCGAGACACAGAGTCTCACGTCAGTTACTCTGGGCACGAAGCTCGACGAGCAGACGATTGATGGTCTCCTCCCCGAGTCGACGAAAAGGTTCATGCTGCACTACAATTTCCCCGGATACAGCGTCGGAGAAGTCTCCAGGATGACTGGCCCGGGTCGCAGAGAGATCGGACACGGGAATCTCGCCGAAAGGGCATTGAAAAACCTTGTCCCGGGCGAAAAGGAATTCCCTTACACGGTCCGCATAGTCTCGGACATCCTCGAATCGAACGGCTCTTCCTCGATGGCTACTGTTTGCGCCGGCTCACTGGCGTTGATGGATGCCGGTGTCCCGCTGGCCAGGTCCGTAGCGGGCATCGCAATGGGTCTGATCAAGGAAGGTGCTGACGTGGCTGTCATTACCGATATTCTCGGCAACGAGGATCACCTCGGCGATATGGACTTCAAAGTTGCCGGCACCAGGCAGGGAATTACCGCGTTCCAGATGGATATTAAGATCCGCGGGATTTCGTTCGAGATTATGCAGAGGGCACTTGCTCAGGCGAAAGAAGGTCGCGAGCATATTCTCGGAATAATGGAGCAGGGAATCGCCGAACCGCGAAAGGAACTCTCCCCCTTTGCCCCGAGGATGACATCGATAAAAATCCCCGTGGATATGATCGGTGCGGTCATCGGACCCGGCGGAAAAATGATCAAGAGCATCGTCCAGCAGACCGGGGCTGAGGTCAACATCGAAGACGATGGCTCCGTCATCATAGCAGCCGTTACAGCGGAGTCGAGCGATAAGGCAAGAGAGATGATAGAACGGCTGGTCGAATTGCCTGAGGTAGGCAAAGTATACAAAGGGTCGGTGAAACGCCTCATGGACTTCGGCGTCTTTGTCGAATTCCTTCCCGGGAAAGAAGGTCTCCTTCATATCTCGCAAATTGACCACAAGAGAGTCAACAAAGTCGAAGACGTCTTCAAGATCGGTGATGAAGTCGAAGTGAAACTGATGGAGGTCGACGACATGGGCAGATACAATCTCAGCAGGAAGGTCCTTATTGAAAATCCGGACTCCGACGGTCACGAAGAGGAGTACCGGCCCCAGCACAGGCATTCTGATCGGCCCAGGAGAGGTCCTCACCGGTAAGGCCGGTGTTGTTTTTTCTCTCGGCGTGCTTTAATTTTTTTCGCCGGCCGAAGTGGTGGAACTTGGTAGACACACTGTCTTGAGGGGGCAGGGCCCGAAAGGGCGTGCGGGTTCGAGTCCCGCCTTCGGCACAAACCGATCTTTCAAATCGGGGGGATTGAAGTCTATCGTGTGGAGGGGAAACTCAGCGATGGCACAGATTTGCGGTACCGCGTCCGCAAATCTGTCTTG
Organism: Bacteroidota bacterium; assembly: GCA_021789755.1. Classification (GTDB taxonomy): domain Bacteria; phylum Bacteroidota; class Ignavibacteria; order Kryptoniales; family JAKASW01; genus JAKASW01. Next base: position 39 of record JAJYJD010000109.1, on the reverse strand, counting down.
CGAGACCTTACCCGGCGGGTTTGCCGGGAACTTCGCTTG
>JAJYJD010000108.1 GCA_021789755.1 Bacteroidota bacterium | reverse complement strand
ACACGCATTACACAGCTTGTGTCGCTGCTTAAACGAATTGCGTGGGACCGGTGGAGGCGTTTTCTCTCGCGCATCGAGTCGAGCGTGACCCGGATCGACGCGACGATTCTTCATTTCGCCCGCCGGGATCGACTTGCGGTGCTCGCTTCCCTGGCGTCGTTTGTCGCCGGTTGGGTCCTGCTGGGGTTCGAGTCGTACCTCATCCTGAGAATCCTCGGTCAGGACGTCTCGGTCGGCCAGGGGCTCCTCATGGAAGGAACCGTTTCTCTTCTTCGAATCGTGTTCTTCTTCATACCGTCTGCGTTCGGTGCGGCGGAAGCCGCCTATGTGTCCCTGATTGCCGGCTTCGGGGTGGCCGATCCGGCAGCGGTCGCGCTAGCGTTTATTGCCATCAAGCGATCTCAGGAGATTATCTGGATAGCTCTAGGATATTCAGCAATACTGATTTCAGGAAGACGAAAAGACGTAGATGGCGGCTCGCTCCCCACTGTTCGGCCCTTATAACTTCGAATAGAAAAACCTGACGGGTTCGGGAAACATCGGCGCCGCATCGAGTGGTTCGGCGTGTTTGACGCGGCGTGACCGGCTCTAATTCACGCCCGACGAAATGGGGATGCAGACAGCGCGTGCCTGCGGGACTTACCTCGACGGTTGTCCTTCTCATTTCACCCACCCCGCCCCTTCAGCCGCGGGACTGTTTACAGGAATCCCGATGCAGAATAATGCCGGGCCCGTGGAGCCAGCTTAATCATGGATCGCGCAATTGATTTAACCGAATTCCTCATTTAATTTCACGCAAGAATATTGTGCTCTTCATTCTTGTGTTGCGAGAAAACATCCATTGAATATACATGCGATTGAACAAGTTCCGACAAATTTGAAAGGTCCAGAAAGGATTGGAAATCATGACCATAGCAAAGCAATTAAGCGCCGAGCTGCAGCAGCAGGCTGCAAACACAAAAAAGATTATCGAACGAATCCCGAACGACAAACTCACGTGGAAGCCCCACGAAAAGTCGACTCCGATCGGAAGACTCGGCATGCACGTGGCCGAGCTCCCAAACTCGATAGTAAGGGCCCTTGAAACGACGGGGTTCGATTTCGCGGCAGCGCCTTTTAAACCGGTTTTCCCGAACACCACGGCGGAAATACTCGACACATTCGATAAGTCGCTTGCAAAGGCGGTCGAGGCGCTCGGCAAGGCGTCGGACAAAGACATGGAGGTAATCTGGAAAGCCAGAAGGGGCGACCAGGTGATGTATGAAATGTCGAGGGCCGCTGTCATCCGCCGCTCGCTCGACCACATCATCCACCACCGCGGACAGCTCACAGTTTATCTCCGGCTCCTTGATGTGCCCGTACCTCCGACTTTCGGACCGACTGCGGACGAAAGATAGGCACTAAGAGAGGTCGGAAAGAGAACAGAACGCTGCTACCGCGGAAGCGGACGCGATCATCACGGCCCGAATTATTCATCAACTGATCCGTGAAAGTCGGCGCTCCTTTCCGTGTTTTCCATGCTCCCATATTGCCGGCTCGACTCAGCGCCATGCCCATCTTCCCGGCCGGGAACCACTCCCCTTCTCCTCTCTGTTAACCTTGTGAATCCCAACCTGCCGAGCAGCATCAAACCCGCGCAGAGAGGAGATAACAATGACTGAATATAGAAAGATAAAGAAGGTCTTCAAGAGCAGGGCGACGCTTGAAGGCGCCGGTGTACACCTGAAACGCGCCTTTGGCTTTCATGAAGTGAAGATGTTCGACCCCTTTCTCTTACTCGATGATTTCAGGTCGAACAATCCCGAGCACTATCTGAAAGGCTTTCCCTGGCACCCGCACAGGGGAATCGAGACGATCACCTATGTGCTCAAGGGCGACGTCGAACACGGAGACAGCATGGGAAACAAGGGCGTGATAAACGCAGGCGACGTGCAGTGGATGACTGCAGGCAGCGGGATCATACACCAGGAAATGCCGAAGGGAGACAACAGCGGCGGGATGTATGGATTCCAGCTCTGGGCAAATCTCCCGAAGTCACATAAGATGATGGATCCGCGATACCAGGAAGTGAAGAGCGGCGCGTTCCCGGTCGTAACGAGAGAAAACGGCACGAAGATAAAGGTCGTCGCCGGCGAAGTCGAAGGCGTCAAAGGCCCGGTGACCGACATCGTGATTACTCCGCAATACCTTGACGTCACTCTCCCGGCAAACGCGAAGTTCGACCTCCCGACGACTAAAGGCCACAAGGTTATCGCGTACGTCATCGACGGGAAGGGATATTTCACACGCGAGAAAGATTTGTTCTCATACGAAGTCGAAGGATCGAACGGCTCGACATCGGTCAGCAATCAGATCATAGACAACGAGAGCCTTCTGCTGTTCGACGACGGAGAGGCCGTGGAAGTGAGCACAGCCGATGAGCCGGTAAGATTTCTTCTTTTCTCGGGGAAGCCGATCGGCGAGCCGATTGCCTGGTACGGTCCGATCGTGATGAACCACGAGGGAGAGTTGCGCACGGCGTTCGAGGAGCTCGAAAAGGGGACGTTCGTCAAAGAACACAAGGCGTGAAATATAGAGGCAGGAAACTGGAAATCAGAAATAAGAACTCGGGACGTAACGCAACGGATCAGGTTGAGATTTAAGTGCGGATTGTTTAACATCTGACCAACGGGGGGAGTGGAAACCCCCGCGGATATCGTAACATAAAAGAAAGGAGCATTCTACCATGAAGAAGGTCCTATCAATTTCAGCGGCTCTCGTCAGCGTTGTTCTCCTTTTGTCTGCCGCGGTCAAGGCTCAGGAGATGAAACCGAAAGCGGAGGCAAAACCAGAAGTAGCGCAGCTGAAGCTTGGCACGGCCGTGCAGGACAGGGAAATTACCGGAGAGGACTCCACATTTTCGCTCAACGAAAAAGTCTATGCGTGGATGAGAGTGACGGGCGCGTCGGGCGACTCGATTATGATCACGTGGAAACACGCGGATCTGACTTACAGCACTACGGTACTTATCGGCAGCAATTCCTGGCGCACGTGGGCATACAAGACAATGAGCGCCGCAGGAGAATGGACTGTCACCGTGTCCACTCAATCGGGTGATGTTCTGAAGGAAGTCACGTTCACGGTGAAGTAGCGGTTCCAGGCTGATAGCTGCTGGCTCAAAGCCATCGAAGGCAGCGATGAGCCGTTCATTATCCGGAAAAATGGAGTTTGAGGAGTCACGGAGGAAGCGGTGCTCCTCCCGTGACTCCTGCTTTATACGCTTCAGGAAACACGAAAATTGCCGGCGAAGATTCACACGGGCTGCTGCGGCTGGAGTTACCTGAGCGAGCGGGATTTCGCAGATGAACCTGGCGGCGAGTAATCGTCAAAACTTCAGGCTCATGCGGCATTCGTCGACGCCGTGGAGATCAACTCCACTTTCCACAGACTTCCCGGCCTGACTACGTCCGAGAAATGACGAAAAGAAGTGGACGCGGTCAAACCGGATTTCCAGTTTACAGTCAAGTCATTCAAAGGGATCACCCATCTCCACCGCTTTCAGAAGAATCAGTCGCTTGACGCCTTCGGGATCATTCGAGACATGTGTTCCGCACCGAATGCCCGGTATATACTCTTCCAGACACCCGCAAGCTTCAAACCAACCCCCGGCAACATGGAGAACATGCGGCGTTTCTTCAGCAGCATAGACATGTCCCAAATAACGGCGGTCTGGGAACCGAGAGGAACATGGTACGATGATCCACGACTCATCGAGAGGGCATGCACAGAGACCGGTCTGGTACACTGTGTGGATCCTTTCAGGAATGAACCGCTTGTCTTCGGTAAGCCGGGCAGTGCCTATCTCAGGCTGCATGGGTTCGGAGAGCCCACGATGTACCGTTACAATTTCTCGGATCAGGAGCTGCGGCAGTTGTGCGAGAAGATCGCTTCGCTACCGCAAGGGGTGAAAGATACTTACGTCATCTTCAATAACGAAGCCTGCTACCGCAACGGCAGAACGTTTCAGGGAATGATCGGCTAAGAGTTCCAGCTACGGTTTCAATTCCTCTGCCATGCGGTTAAGGTCCGACACGAAACCGGTTATCTCGTCTTCCAAAAAACCTTTTTCTTTCGCTGCGTCATTGAGGGTTCCCCAAATCGGCTCTCCGCAGGCAATGCACTTTATCCCCTTTTCCATGAGGTAATTGACTGAAGCCGGTAATTCTGTCACCAACTCTTCGATCGTGATGCCGGTCGTAATCTTATCCATGCTTAGATCGGATGCAAAAGTCGCTTTTCAGATTCAGATGAGTGATTTCGGAAGGGAAATGCGTCCTTTTCCCGTCGGCCGAACCGAACAACCCTCCAGCTTGCATGGAATGCCGCCGTAAGGTTTTCCGGCAAGTGTGACTCATGTCATTTGCCTTCAAACGCTGGCTAGGTTACTTTGGGGAGCGATTTGAACAAAACCAAAGGGTGTTAGCAGCTGCGAGTCGGTCAGCGGGAAGGCGCCACAGGGAACATGCATTATTGCGCGGAATATGTCGGTATCCAGGCTGGATGCCGCGCGGCTATTAGTGTCGGCGAAAGTGCACACATGTATGGTCCGCTGTTTGACCGCTCGCCTCTAGTTTGAAATCGACCAAAGCACCACAGTCCTTCCATTCCTGCCGTAGAACCAAATAAGAATGTAACATCGGTTTCTAAACTGCGATCACTTTTTTGTGGGAGCTTGCAGCTACTGCTTGTCAAATGAGTGCGGTTCCCCTGAAAATTGGAAACAACCGTTATGAAAAAAAAAGGAGGAGAGATGATCCACGATCGTACTGAACATCGACTCACGTTCCTGAAGTGGTTTGCGGCAGGTGTGTTCTTCATCGCAATATCCACAATGGGGACTGCTTTCTCACAATCTTCAAGTTCACTCCAATCGATCCTGAACCCGGATGGATCGGTCAACGCCGCCGTCATACACGGCAGCTTCAATGCACACGGGTACAGCATGACCCTGGCCAAGGACGGATCTCCAAGGTTCATGAAAGCCCAGGCCGATCCGAACGACGTAAATTGGGACGGTTCGTTCACGGTCCCCGGAGTGGGAGGCTTTTTGAACGTGATCGCAATTAACGGAAATTATCTTTACGTCGGTGGCAGCTTCGGGACCGTCGGAAATGTCATTGCCCACAACATAGCTAAGTTCAACCTGACAGGCGGTACCTGGTCGGCCCTTGACAGTGCAGGGCTCGGGACTGACGGTCAGGTTTGGTCCATCGCTTTCAATGGAGCCGACATTTACGTCGGCGGTTCTTTCTTAACCGCCGGCACCGTCTCAGTGGCGTACATAGCGAAATGGAATGCAACGTCCGGCTGGTCTGCACTGGGAACGGGACTGAACGGATTTGCGTATGGACTTCTTTATTCCGGTGGTGGTCTTTATGTCACAGGGGATTTCACTCAGGCTGGGGGCAATACCGCAAACCACATAGCAAAATGGGATGGAACTACATGGTCCGCGTTGGGCAGCGGTCTAAGCGGTGATGGATATTGGGGGCTCGTTGTGGCGGGCGGCAACCTTTACGTCGCCGGCGGGTTCGCCACTGCGGGCGGAACCACGGTGAATAACATAGCCATGTGGAACGGGACCGTTTGGTCAGCCTTAGGGTCAGGCACCCCAGGGACCAATGATGTGGTGTACGATATCGCGGTCTCGGGCGATACGGTACTCTATGTGGGAGGCGGCTTCACTCAAGCCGGAGGTTCGGCTGCCAGCAAAGTCGCTCGATACAGCATAGCCACTGATTCATGGTCAGCACTGGGAGGGGGCATAAACGGCTCATATGTGATTGGCGTAGCTATTGACGGCAACAATCTCTACGTGGGCGGAGATTTCACGACGGCGGGAATTGTCTCGGCCAACATGATAGCGAAATGGGACATTAGCACCTCATCGTGGTCGGGCCTCGGCGCCGGCCTCAATGGTTATGTCTACAGGGTCGCGATATCGGCCGGGACAGTTTACGCTGGTGGCTACTTCACCCAGGCGGGCACACGAAGCGCCTATGGTGTGGCGTCATGGGATGGCACAACTTGGAGTCCGCTCTCTCTAGCTGGTGGAAAAGGCAGCGTCGGCGGCGGCGTGTCCGCAATTGCGGTGCGCGGAGACAGCGTATTTATCGGCGGATCATTCGAGACGGCCGGAACTTCACCGGCACTCAACATCGCGATCTGGAACAGAACCACCGGTGAATGGTCGTCTCTCGATGCTACGCCGACACTTGAAGGTGTTAACGGTGAGGTGCTTACGATACTGCCTGTCGCCACCGGGGACGTTTATATCGGTGGTAGCTTCTCACAGGCCGGGAGCGTGACCGGTGTCTACAATATAGTCAAGTGGAACCCCTCAACCGGCTGGACAAAACTCGGCACCGGCACCAACAATAGCGTTTATGGAATGGCCATTGTCAGCTCGAACCTCTACGTGTGCGGCTCCTTCTCGACAGCAGGAGGAAACACGGCAAACCGTGTCGCACAGTGGAACGGTGCAAACTGGTCGGCGCTGGGCAGCGGCCTCTCTTCAACGGGCTATGCGGTCGTCCTGGCAGGCGGAAAGATATACGTCGGGGGGGCCTTCGGCATGGCAGGCGGCAACCTCGTAAACAACATCGCGTCCTGGGACGGCTCTACCTGGACCGCACTCGGTACTGCGCCGGGAACTGATAGTCATGTATATGCCATTGCAGTCTGCGGGGACACGGCTCTGTATGTCGGAGGCTCCTTTGCCAACGCAGGCGGCTCACCAGCGAGCGGCATTGCCAAGTACAGCATTGCCGGGGACAGCTGGTCTTCTCTTTCCGGCGGACTCGGCAGCAACAATGACGTTCGCGCCCTCGCAGTCAGCGGTGACACCGTCATTGCCGGTGGTTACTTCACTACGGCAGGATTGCTCACGGCTAATTCGATTGCAGTCTGGAATATCTCAACTAAGACCTGGTCTCCAGTGGGAAGTGGAACAGACGGCCCGATCTATGCCGTCGCGACCGGGATGAGCTCTGACCTCTATGTCGGAGGTGGATTCAGCCTGGCGGGCGGGAAACCATCGTACAGATTTGGACGTTACAATCCGAATCTGACGCCGGTCAACGAACCGCCGACTCAGCCGAAGAGATTCGCGGTGTCGCAGAATTACCCGAATCCGTTCAACCCTGCGACCTCTATCCGTTACGAGTTGGCAGCCAAGGGTCATGTGACGCTTAAAGTGTATGACATTCTCGGCAGACAGGTTGCTTCGCTGGTTGACGCTGTGCAGTCGCCGGGCCAACACGACGTCGTGTTCGATGGATCAAGACTCGCGAGCGGCGTGTACTTCTACAGGATAACCACCGGCACTTTTGTCCAGACGATGAAGATGGTATTGATGAAGTAAACTCTGAATTCTTATTGACGGAAATGGGATTGGGCGGCATTCGCAAGATGCCGCCCTTTTTGTCATAGATCCCGTTATGCATCACCTGCTCGGCTAGGTACACCCACGTCGAATTTTCTGCCTGCAAAGAGCATTCATAATCCAAACAATGGAACTATTCAAATCCGACACGGGTTGTGACAAACGTCATATGTCCCGATACATCAATCGCATTAGCTTGCATGGCAATTAGCGGAAAAAAGCAAAGGCGCAGAGAAGAGATAGGGCGTCTGAGAAAAGGGTAGAGGAGGCATGCTGCGCATATTGCGGAACATACCGATAAGAAGGAGAGAGATGCGTAAGTGCATTATTGGTCCGTTTGGGTCTAGGGTTAGACGATCTGATGTGCATATATCCCGTGGGAAACACCACCCATCGAGGAGCACTGTCAGCTCTATTCCGTCGGGAAAATCCATAAGAGTCTAGTTTCAGTCACATTGTGGGTCAGCCACCCATGGCCGATCGTAACGGCTCTTCCGCATGACTTGTCGGATTGAACGCCGTTCGCAGGAGGTCGGTGGGTATAGCTCAAGAACAATTAAATAGGAGGAAACGATGAACCACTTTGGTAAAAGAGAACCGGGGCGCTCACCCTGGTTTACATTGAGCGCCATTCTAATGCTGTTTCTCATATTGGGGACGGCCTCGGCGCGGTCCTCGAGTTCGATCAAATCGATCCTGAGCCCGAATGGAAGTATCAGGTCGGGAGTTACATCCGGCAGTTTCGATGCTCGTGGATACAGTATGGTCACGACAAAGAACGGTACGCCGAGGTTCCTGAAGACCTCAAGCGTGCCGGGTGACGGGGACTGGGATCCGTCATTTACCGTGGCCGGAGTCGGCGGCTCCGCTTACGTTGTCGCCAACAGCGGCAACATGTTATATGTGGGCGGCTCATTCGGAAGCGCCGGCAACGTGGTGCTTAATAACATCGCGAAATACAACATCAACACGAATACGTGGTCAGCCCTCGATTCGACAAGTTCCGACCTCGGTACAAACGGACCCGTATTCTCGATCTTAGTTAACGGATCCGATGTGTTCATAGGCGGGGCCTTCACGGATGCCGGTGGCGTGGCGGCTAACAACATCGTCGATTACAACTCATCGACCGGTCAATGGTCAACTCTCGGCTCGGGAACATCAAACGGGGTCGACAACCAGGTCAACTGCATGTTGTACTTCGGCGGGAACCTGTATGTCGCCGGCGATTTTGCAAACGCAGGCGGCAATGCTGCGAGCTTCATTGCAAAGTGGAATCCGGGAACTTCGACCTGGTCAGCCCTGGGAGCAGGCGTCGATAATACTGTGATTACAATGGCAGTGTACAACAGCCAGCTTTATGCGGGAGGATCTTTCCTAAATGCAGGAGGCAGCCCTGCTAATTATATAGCAAGCTGGAACGGAACAAACTGGAGCACCGTCGGCACATCGGCCACCGATCTAAATGGACCTGTAAACGCTATCGCGCCATATGCAAATGGTATTTACCTGGGAGGCGGCTTCACCACAGCCGGAACATCAACAGTAAATGGCATGACGCGCTGGGACGGAACTTCCTGGCATGCGGTCGGACCAGGTGTGAACGGAAGCGTTAGTAGCCTCCTCTGGTCCGGAAGTGAACTATACGTCTTGGGTTACTTCACGGCCGCCGGTCTCATTACAGTGAACTATATCGCGACCGTCGACACCCTCACGGACGTTTGGTCACAATTGGGAACGGGCACAACAGTCGGAACCAACTCCATTGTGTACGGTGGTGATTTAGTGAACGGCGTCTTGTACACAGCTGGCTACTTCACCATTGCGGGAGGAGTGAATGCGTTCGGAATAGCCGCATGGAACGGGACAACATGGGCTTCGTTGGGCGGGACCACAAATGTCCCGGGCGGAAATGTCTTTGCGCTTGCCATCAACGGTTCCACAATCTATGTTGGCGGCCGCTTCCAGACTGCCGGGCCTGTTCTCGCAAACAACATCGCTTCTTACAACACATCGACCCATTCCTGGGCGGCATTAGGTTCGGCCACCTCGAACGGCGTTGACAATACCGTCTACGCCATTACCGTGCTGGGCGGCAACGTATACGTTGGCGGCGCTTTTGCCAATGCGGGCGGGAGTCCCGCAAAACATGTCGCGATGTGGAACGGGACCGTTTGGAGCACTCTCGGGACTAGCCCGAGTGACGGCGTCAACAACGCAGTTTTTGCGCTGAGCTCATTCGGGGCAGATTTATACGTCGGCGGAAGCTTCACCTCCTTAGGATCCGGTAGCTCCGCCAGATACATCGCGAAGTGGAACGGTACTTCATGGTCCACACTCGGCACCGGAACCAACGGTACCAATAATGTGGTCTACGCCATCGCCGCAGGTACCAGTCAGATATACGCAGGCGGTGCGTTTACGACGGCGGGAGGATCTGCCGTCTCTCATATTGCGTCCTGGAATGGCGTCAATTGGTCCGCTTTGGGTAATCCAAACGGCGTGAGCGGTAACGTTGAGGCACTTTATGCCGTCAACGACACCGTGTACGTCGGCGGAAACTTCACCTCCGCGGGCGGGAATTCTGCCAATTACGTCGCGAAATGGAACACCCATCAGTGGACTCCACTTGCTGCCGGCGTGAACGGCCCGGTTTACGCTATAACCGGTTCCGGAACTAACCTGTACATCGGAGGCAATTTCACAACAAGTGGACTGGTGAACGCCTACGACGTGATCGAGTGGAGCACTGCCGACAGCTCATTTACTACACTCGGAAGCGGGACAAACACAACGGTCAGGTGCATAGTCGCAATGGACAGCGACAACACTTACTACGGTGGTCTTTTCAGCACCGCAGGGGACAAACCGTCATATCGGTTTGCGCATTACAGCCCGACCCTCACGGCCGTTAACGAGCAGCCCGGTATTCCGCAGTCGTTCGAGCTTATGCAGAACTATCCCAACCCGTTCAACCCGACAACGGTTATCAGCTATCAGCTTGCAAATGTCGGACATGTCACATTGAAAGTGTACGACATCCTCGGCAGACAGGTGGCAACGCTGGTAGATGGTGTGCAGTCTCCGGGATTACACAACGTGGTGTTCGACGGCTCAAAGTTCGCAAGCGGCGTGTACTTCTACAGGATACAGACCGGAAGCTACACCCGGACGATGAAGATGGTATTGATGAAGTAACTTTCTGGAATTCGTCCTGTCGAATCGAAAGGCGGCATTTCAAAGATGCCGCCTTTTATTTTGGCGAAAGCCTCACACTACCTCAGGTCTATGCGTACTCCCGCATTTATCACTCTGCCTTCAAGCGGGGCCCAGATGTCGCTGAATTGCGGATTATCCTCCGGCCCGGAAAAGAGGGGCGAGTAATTAGCTTGCTTGTAATTGGACAGATTTTCCGCGGCTATGAAGAATGTAAAATGATGAACGGTCTTTTCAAGAAGAAAATCCATAACCCAGTATGCGGGCGATCTCGTTCCATCA
>JAJYJD010000107.1 GCA_021789755.1 Bacteroidota bacterium | reverse complement strand
TTAACGACGAGGCCCTCGCTTCATACGACTCGGATTATAAAGTCAATCCACCGCTGCGCACCGCCGGCGACAACGGAGCGCTTATCGAAGGTCTCAGGTCGGGCGTAATCGATGCAATCGCCAGCGATCACGCGCCGCACGCGATTCACGAAAAGGAAGTGGAATTCGACGCGGCACCATTCGGCATGATAGGGCTTGAGACGACCGTAGGAGCGGTGATGACAAGACTTTTCCACGAAAAAGTCCTGGATATCCACGCCATCGTGGAGCTCCTCTGCATAAATCCGAGAAAGATCCTCGGTATTCCGATTCCTCAGATCAGCCTCGGCGCAAGGGCGGAGTTAACCATAATCGACCCGGAATGCGAATGGGTGGTTGAACCCGATAAGTTCAAGTCGAAGAGCAGGAATACAGGCTTCAAAGGCTGGAAGTTCAAGGGAAGTGCCGTCGGGATTTTGAATGGAGACAAGTTCTTCTTCTCCGACAGGTTGAAGTAACTACCGGAACCTCGCCTTCTTTCCTGTGGCATTTCTCAGGAGTTCCAAATATTCTTTGCGGGGAATTTCCACGGCGCCGAACATCTGGAGATGCGGGGTTATGTACTGCGTGTCGAGGAGCGTGAACTCCTTCGAGTTGAGGTGTTCGATCAGGTGCGCAAGCGCCACTTTTGACGCACCAGACCTCAGACTGAACATCGATTCACCAAAGAAGGCCGAGCCCAGAGCAACTCCGTAAAGTCCACCTGCCAGTCCTTCGGAGTCGAAGCTCTCCACGCTGTGCGCGTACCCCAATCTGTATAGCTCAAGATAACTCTCGATTATTTCTTGGTTGATCCAGGTCTCCTTCCTGGCCGCGCAACCTCTCATGACATCTTCGAACCTTGCGTCGATCTCGATTCGGAAAGTTCCTTTCTTGATGAGCTGCTTTGTAGATCTCGGGACGTTGAAGCGGTCGAGCGGGAGAATTGTCCTGGGATCCGGCGAGAACCACGAAATAGTATTGTCCTCATCAGCCATCGGGAAGTATCCGATTGAGTATGCGCCGAGGAGAATGTTGGGGGAGATCATCGGCGCAGGTAAGGTCGTTGTGTTTGCAGTGTCATGAAATCTTCCGAAGCCCTGGTCGTGAAACTTCCGGATTAAATACCGGGCCGGGGAGGATGCGGGTTTTGCCAGTGTATTCAATCATCGAGGTTCAAAATTGTCGTTTCCTGGTGGCGGGCCGGAATTGAGAATACTGGCCGACCCTCGCGTATTTTATGCGCAATCCGGTCAAAAAGCAAAGGATTGATGCGAAAACGATATTTTACCGGATCGTGTCCATTAAGCACTTCGCCTTGCATGTTTTACGGCGCTTTGATATATTTTTGAAGCAATTTGGAAAAAATGAAACGAAGAAAAGACGAGTTTCTGGTCAGGAAGTTTTTAAGAAATAATTCGGAAGTCGGTCAGAATATATGAAGTGTTCCAATGATAAGCGGAACACTTTTTTTTTGCCCTTACATAAATGAAGCTGGTAGAAGTAGTAAAGAAGATCAAAGAAACACTTCCTTTAGAGTTGGTTGCGGACCAGGATAATGTCGGGTTGATAATTGGCGACTATGATGATGAATGCGGGACGACGATCGCGGCGTACGAATTGAATAACGGTGTAATTGAAGAAGCTGTCGGCAGCGGTTCGAATTTGGTTGTGACGTACCATACCCCCCTGTATCGGACAACGAAATCGTTTACCTCCTCCAGGTTACGCCCGGATCCGCTCTTCACTGCGGCGCGGTCGCGGATCAACGTTTTCGCAGTGCACACGGCTCTCGACATACCGATGAATGGTCTGAACTTCGATCTCGCCGCGCGCCTTGGGCTCAAAAATGTCGAAATGCTTTCACCCTTGCCCGCTACTCTCAACAAGATTGTAGTCTTTGTCCCGCTGGATCACCTCGAGAAGGTACGTGCGGCGATGTGGCGGAACGGTGCGGGGAAGATCGGGAAATACGCCGATTGTTCGTTCGCTGTGGAAGGCGAGGGCTCCTTCCTCCCCGGGGAAGGAAGTTCTCCGTACATCGGATCGCCGGGCAAACCGGAGCAAGCTAGCGAGTCGAGGCTCGAGGTAGTGGCGGAGAAAGCCATTTTGGGACAGGTGATTGAGGCGATGTTGAAAGCCCACCCGTACGAAGAAGTTGCCTACGATATCTACCCGCTTCAGAATGATTCCCCAAACTACGGGTTCGGTGCAATAGGAGAACTGGCAGAGGCCCAGGAGGTGACCAGGTTTCTCGATCGTGTAAAGAAGGTGCTGGTGATCCCGTCTATCAGATTGTCGCACCTGCCGGACTCAAAAGTAAGAAAGGTGGCCCTGTGTGCCGGCTCCGGGATGCCATTTTTCAAATACGCAGTGCGCGATGGGGCGGACATTTTCATAACCGGAGATGTGAAGCACCATGACTTCAGGGAGGCGCGGTCGGGCCGTACGATACTTGCCGACGCCACGCATCGCGGAACCGAGAGATTTGCTGCCGAGTTGTTGCAGGGAATTCTAAAGAGAACATTTGAAGATAGAGTCGTTGTCAATCTGAGCAAACAAGAACATGACACTGCTGTCAACTATTAACTTATCCAGGAGATCAAGGTGGTTGTGAAGGATAAACTGAAGACTCTCTACGAGCTTCAGCAGGTAGACCTCAAGCTGGACGGATTGCTTGAGGAGAGAGGCGACCTGCCGGCTGAAGTCGAGGAACTTGAGAAGAAAATCACGATGCTGAAGGCCCAGGTCAAGGAAAATGATGATTATTTAAAGAAAGCGGTCGTGCGCAAGAAAGAAATCGACAAAGAACTCGACGATGTGAGAAAGAGAATCGACAAATACACCGACATGCGCGTGAAGGTGAAAACGAACCGTGAGTACGATGCCCTCAGCAAACAAATAGACAATTCAAAAGAGAAACTGCAGGAGCTCCATAAGGAGCTGGAAAATATCCAGGCCAAGGAAGCGGTTTCATCGAGAGATGTAGAGAAGCTGAAAGCCGAGTTCGAAGAGGAGCAGGAGGTCTATTCATCGAAAAAAGTAGAGCTTGAGGAGCTCGTTTCACTCACCCACGACGAAGAGAAGCGGTACGTCAAGGAGCGTGAGAAATTTGCGCAAAAGATCGACCGCCAGACCATTTCCAGATATGAGATGATCCGTAAGGCGACCAAAGGAAAAGCGATCGTCCCGGTTGTCAGGCGAAATGCTTGCGGCGGTTGCTACAACGTCCTGCCGCCACAGAGACTTCTTGATCTGCGGCAGATGGAGAAGATTTTTACGTGCGATCATTGCGGCCGGATACTTGTGCCGAACGAAATCGTCGAGGAAACGGCCCGCGATGTATGAAATTGACCGCAAACATAGACGGGGCATCATTCGGTAATCCCGGCGCCAGCGGACTCGGTGTTGTCCTCAAGGATGGCGGCGGGAAAGTCGTGGTAGAACATTTCGAACATCTCGGGAACGGCACGAACAACCGTGCCGAATACATGGCCTTGTTGAGAAGTATAGAACTTGCGGAAAAGCTCGGCTGTGACGAACTTGAAGTACGGTCGGACAGTCAGCTGGTTGTTTCGCAGATTAACGGCGTTTATAAGATAAAAAGCGGCGATATCAAAGCGCTCGTCCAGAAAGTCCGCGAGAAGCTTGCAACGTCGCATTTGAAATTTACAATTGTCCATGTCCGCAGAGAATTCAACAAGGAGGCGGACAAATTAGCAAAGAAAGGAGCAGGGCTTGTTGTTAAGGAGTGAGCCAGGCAGCCGCTCCGACCCCGGTCGGGGAGGAAAGTCCGGACTCCAAATGGCAGCAGGCTCCGGTATTCACTTCGGTGTGTGCCGGAGGCGGGGCGACCCGACGGAAAGTGCCACAGAAAACATACCGCCGCGATTCAACTCGTTGGATCGCGGTAAGGGTGAAAAGGCGGGGCAAGAGCCCACCGTTCCCGGTGGCGACATCGGGATGCACGGTAAACCCCCTGCGGAGCAAGACCAAGTAAGGGAGAAATGTCTTCGGGCAGTGAGGCGGCCAGTCTCATTCGACTCCCGGGTAGGTCGCTTAGATAAATGGCTGCCTCTTCCTGTTCACCGGTGTGGACCGGAAAAGACAGAATTCGGCTTATCGGCTCACTCTGATATTCATTTAGCAGTGACGGTAGTCCTTTGATGAAGTACAGCTGGAGATTGACAGAGCAGGCAGATGCGAGGACGGTAGACGAGCTGTCCCAGCAGCTGAAGGTAAAGCCTATTATTGCGAGACTCCTTGCCCAGCGAGGCCTTGACTCCGCCGAGAAAGCCAAAATGTTTTTCCACTCCAGTCTGGAAGATCAGCACGACCCTTTTCTCATGAACGGGATGACCAGGGCTGTAGACCGGGCGTTCGAGGCCCTGGAACGGTACGAGAAGATTCTCGTATACGGCGACTACGATGTCGACGGGACGACCGGCGCCGCTCTCCTATACATGTTCTTCAGGAAACTCGGCGCCAATGTCGAGTTCTACATTCCCGACAGACTGAAGGAGGGGTACGGCATCAGCACGACCGGAGTTGAGTTTGCTGCGTCGGCCGGATTTACGCTGCTCGTCAGCGTCGACTGCGGCGTCGCTGCGGCAAAAGAGATCGCGTACGCTTCATCCAAAGGAATAGACACGATCGTTTGCGACCATCACGAGGTGGAAGACTGCCCGGACGCGGTTGCCGTGCTGGACCCGATCAAACCCGGATGCAACTATCCGTTCAAGTTTCTTTCCGGTTGCGGAGTCGCTTACAAGTTTGCCAAGGCGATCTCTGTCAAGCTCGGAAAGAGCGAGCTTCCTGATGAGTACCTCGACCTCGTGGCAATTGCTGCGGCGGCCGATGTCGTGCCACTCGTCGGTGAGAACCGTATTTTCGTCCAGGCCGGGTTTAAAGCCATCGCCGGTCATCCGAGAGCGGGCATAAAGGCGCTGTTGGAAAGCTCGAGAGTTGAGCTTGGAAGACTCACGACGGGACAGGTTTCCTTCAACATTGCTCCCCGAATCAACGCGGTCGGGCGCCTGGGCGATGCCAAGCGCGCGGTGGAGCTCCTGATCACGGACAACGCCGACCTGGCGCAGGAATTCGCACAGGTACTGGAGAGCGAAAATTCTCACAGGAAGCTTCTCGATGAGAAAACCTTCAATGAGGCGCAGGAACTTGCCGTCCAGATGTTTGCACGCGGGGACCGAAGTTCGCTTGTTCTGCACAAGGACTCATGGCACCCGGGGGTCGTAGGCATTGTGGCTTCAAGGATCGTGGAGAGTTTTTACCGGCCGACGATCATGCTCGCGACAGTTGACGGCGTGATACGCGGAAGCGCGCGCAGCGTCGCCGGGTACGATGTCTTCGCGGCAATAAGGGAATGTTCGGATCTCCTGCTTCAGTTCGGCGGTCACAAGGTCGCAGCGGGAATGGCACTCATGCCGGAGAACCTCGAACGTTTCTCTGCAAAATTCGAAGAGGTAGTGGCCCGTACGATCACCGAAGACCTGAAGACCCCGGTGATCTCGATCGATTCCGATCTCGACCTCGGCGAAGTCAACGGGGATTTCATGAATACGCTGAAAATGTTCGAGCCGTTCGGGCCGCACAATTCCAAGCCGGTCTTCCGCACGGCGAACGTTTACCTCTCGGATGCCCGTATTGTCGGGAATTCTCACCTGAAGATGAAATTAAGATCGAACGGCGTCACGTTCGATGCGATTAAATTCAGGAACGGCGACAGCAGCGTGAAAGCAGGTGCGAGGCTCGATGTCGTGTATTCGGTTGATGAAAATCATTATGCGGGTAACGTATATTATCAGTTGCAACTAAAGGATTTCAGAAACACTTCCGAGTCCGAGAGTCCCAGGGTTCCGACGGGGCGAGGAATCGGCAAGGAAAGCTTAGGAGGTTGAATCATGTCCGGACATAATAAATGGGCCAAAATCAAACACAAGAAGGCAGGGACCGACGCACAGCGCGGGAAATTGTTTAGCCGCCTCATCAAGGAAATAACCATCGCCGCGAAGAATGGCGGCGGGGACATCAACGGTAATCCCAGACTGAGGCTCGCGGTGCAGACAGCCAAAGACAACAACATGCCCGCCGACAACATCAAGCGCGCCGTTCAGCGCGGCACGGGCGAACTTCCCGGCGTCCAGTATGAAGAGATTACGTACGAAGGATATGGGCCCGGCGGCGTGGCGCTGATGATAGAACTCGTCACGGACAACAAGAACAGGACCGTGGCCGAGCTCCGTCATTTACTGGACCGCAACAACGGAAAACTGGCAGAAGCCGGATCTGTCGCGTGGATGTTCCAGAAAAAAGGGAGCATCGAGGTCCCGAAGGCAGCTATCGGAGAGGACGACCTGCTCAACATAATTCTCGAAGCCGGCGCGGATGACATGAAGGCGGAAGAGGATTACTACGATATCACGACATCGGCTGAGAATTTCGAGGCGGTCAAGAAAGCGATCGAGGGAAAAGGGATCAAGATCAATAATGCCGCTTCTCAGCTCCTTCCTCAGAACCTCGTCCGCGTCGAAGGGAAGGAAGCCGAACAGGTCCTGAAGCTGATGGAGGCGCTCGAGGAACACGATGACGTGCAGAACGTCTACGCGAATTTCGATATCGACGACAGCGTATTGGCCCAGCTCAACCAGTGAGAGTCCGGATCCTGTCAAGAATAGAAAGCACGCTGGCGACCTCGGGATTTCCGTCGAGATGATTATTCTTGGCATCGATCCCGGTTCGCGGAAAACGGGCTATGCCGTGATAGAGTCGGACAATAATCGGAGTACCGTAATGGACTTCGGGACGATTCTTCTGACGGACACGCAGTCGATGCCCGATAAACTTGTGAGGATTTTCGAGAAGGTCGGCCAGTTGTTCGGCCAGTTCCGAATCGGGAGCGTGGCTGTGGAGGCGGGGTTTTATGGGAAGAACGCACAGAGCGCATACAAACTCGGTTACGCGCGCAGCGCGGCGGTCCTCGCAGCTGCCCTGAAAAAAGTCGAAGTGGTGGAATATTCTCCCAGAAAAGTGAAACAATCGGTGACAGGTAACGGGAACGCGTCGAAAGTCCAGGTCAAGTACATGGTGAAGCAGCTTCTTGCCGGCGGAGAAGATCTCGTTTTACGCGAAGACGAAGCGGATGCCTGCGCCGTCGCGATCTGCCACGCTCAAAATTGCGGGGCTGACAAAACGAAGTACAGGACCTGGAAGGAGTTTGTCGACAAGAACGGCCATCTTGTCGTGAAGCGCAGCTCCCTGAGGCGAGTGAAATGATATACCGGCTGAAGGGGCGCCTCGAACAAAAGAATCCGACGTCGCTCGTCGTGAACGTGAATGGGATCTCATACGAAGTACACATCCCGATATCCACTTACGATGCCGTCGGGAAAGTAAACGACGAAGTCTCCGTCTTCACCGTCCTCATCGTTCGCGAGGACGACATGCAGTTGTACGGCTTCGCGACCGAAGACGAACGGAAGCTCTTCAATCTTCTAATCAGCGTTACGGGCATCGGACCGAAGACTGCGCTGGGCCTTCTCTCGTCAGCGGGTGCTGCGGATATTTACGGCTTCATTGCGGGTGCCGATTCCCAGGCGCTTATGTCCATGCCGGGCATCGGAAGGAAGACCGCAGAGCGCGTCGTTCTCGAGCTCCGCGACAAGATCCAGCGTGTAGAGATATCTGTATCGGGTGAAGCACTCGAGGGCAAGGAAGAAGCAAGGTCTGGGGCAGTCGATGCTCTTGTCGCGCTTGGCTATTCGCGCGTTCAGTGCGAGCGGGCGATCAGGGAAGTCCTGAAGCGCGATGCATCGGCGGGGAAATCGGTAGAGGAACTGGTCAGGGCCGCGCTGAAGGAAGTCAAGTAGGGGGAAGTCCTCTTTTTCGTGGCGAGCTCGTCAATTCTTTACCACAAGAATCACAAAGACAAATCGCATACAAAGTCCGTGAAAGATCCTTTTCTTTATTTTCTTTGAAAGAGGAAAGCAAACGCTTAGCCTTCGTGTTCTTAGCGATTGAATCTTCACAGCAAATTCCGCCTTGCCCTGCGCGCCGGAGCGGTTCGCCTCACAGGTGCGGCATCATTGATATACTATTATGGTACAAATGAACTGGAGGCGGTGAGACGCGAAGCCATAGAAGTGGCCCCGCAATTGAGCGGCACAACGATGGGATGAATGAATTTTCCAAGCTTTTTCCCGTGGGAATTGTTAACCAAACTTAGCTTCTTTGCACCTCGGCGGTAAAATCCTGCGGGCCGGCTTGCTTGTCGGGCGGGTAATCGAAACTTGTAAGTATAGTCTAGCCGCAAAGAAGGAAAAGGAAGTTGGTTCAATTTTCCGCATCGTCTGCGGTCAAAGGGTTGATTTGTTGCGATCGCATCCCACTCTGAAATCAGTGCTGCCAGGAGATGAAATGGAACCCCGGCAGCCATAAGCGGATACAATGAACAGAAGTAAAGCGTACAGGACCGCCACGGTATCTTAGCCTGCCGGAAAACGATACAGCACTAATTCACTCAGAAGGAACCAACGAGTTCGCCGCAAATCCATTTCGAGCTCATGCCGCTGCTCTCTTATTTCTCTTCGTTGACCGCCACGGTGAACGGCGATTTTTACGTGATCGTCGGCACGCAGGAAAACGAGCCTGACAGGACGATTTTCTATTACTACCTTCTTAACCGAGTCGCCGCGCCTTTGGTCAGAAGTGATTCTGCAGATGTAAGTCGACTCTCCGGACTTTACGACGAGGTGAAGTCGAAAATTGACATGAGGCGGGGGGATTGGAACACGCTTTTCACTGAATGTTTTGCGGAAGCGATGGATATAAGATTGGAGGAGACACTTTACCATCTCGACAGCTCCGGCGTACAGGCATCTCTCTCGACCGAGTATAAATTCGGCTTCATCCTGTGTCCGACAATTTATCAAAGCCTCGAAAAGTACGAGTCGTCCGGGATGAGCTTCAGTGAATATTTTCCCGGAATAATGGAGAGAATAAACCTGCAGGATGAGAAGAATCGCTGGGAGGAATTCTGGAAAGGCAGGTAATTCCGGAAGCTTGTCGCCGCTGTGCAGCGCTCACCGCTTGTGGTCGAATCCAAACATAGAGGCACGCGGGCACAGAGAAGAGGGTGAATTTCTGGTCTGAAGCCGCGTGGATTCAGCATGGCTTTGACTTTGATCCGGAAACCTTCATGCAGAAATTATTTGCTAAATCAACGGAAGAAAGAGAGCGAATATCGCATGATTGTAGCCAGCTAATGCTGTCTAAATCGCTGTACATGACCTCGTCTGGGAGGAAGTCGCTGATCGACGCTTTGCCCCGCTTTTCGTCAGCGCGATGATCTCGTTAGAGCGTTGACAGGCGGTGACAAATCGTTGGCAGTACTCATTGAAAAGAATTTCCAAAAGATCACCGATGCTTCTCAGGTGATTGTGAGGGATGTGGATCTCGAGGTAAAGGCTATCGAGTGGGCCTTTCCGCCAATACATAATACCGCCGGACTATCTATGGCAGGATGCGAGCAACACTTGGTGCGTCCGCCAGCGTAAAAGATCGGCGGATGCGGAACGCCTTACTCAGAACCGCCTGCTGCATATCAAGGTGAACGGCGCCAGATACCGAACGAAAGGAGCGGACCTTGATATAGTCGCGGCACCGTTTGTGCATAATTACCCGCAAAGAGGTATCCGCCGAAAACCGTGAGACTGGAAACCAATGTGTCGCTGAGCCCGGTGTTATAGCTGCTCCACGTATTCCCTCCGTCGGTGGACCGGGATACGCCGATTCCCGAACCTACAAAAATGTCGGACGCGCTGAACGCGACGGAATTTACATATTTGCTGGGAAGGCCCGAGCCGAAACTGCTCCAGCTTGACCCGTAATTTGTCGACACATAAAGGCCGTAGGAGACACAGCTGACGTACAAGTTCCCCCCATTTACGAGAAGAGCCTGTATACCCCAGTTGTAAGTCAACCCGATATTCACCGGATTCCAGTGTGCCCCGCCATCTGTGGATCTGAAGACACCGCCGCTCATAGTGCCTGCAAAGATGTTTGTGCCGCTTGTCGTGAGCGCAGTGACATTTGTGTCGGTCAAGCCGACGTTGGCCTCCACCCAGTTCTTGCCGCCGTCGGAAGATCGGAAGACGCCGCCGCCCGTTGTCCCCCAGAGGCCGCCCCAGGTACCCGCGTAAAGGTTTGTGCCGTCTGTCGTAATCGACTGGACGAACCTGTTTCTCACACCGGAATTTGCGCTCGTCCAACTCACTCCGTTGTTGGTCGAGACATATACGCCGTTCCCCTGTGAACTGAGATAAAGGTTGTTACCGAGGACAATAAACCCCGTGACCCAGGCGTTTGCAGGCAGCCCGCTGTCTACCGTGACCCAGGTCGTTCCGTTGTCGCTTGAAAGGAGAACCCCGTTAACGCAACCCGCAACGAGATTCGGTCCGGCTGAAGCGAACGTGTTAACCGGGGCGCTTGTATGGACGCTGTCCATGCGGGACCAGCCTCCGGAAGCGACGGGGGTGATCGGATTCGCGGTCGGATTCCCGCAGCCGCCGTACAGAACCGCGGCAATCAGTGTTCCTGCTATTAGCACCAAGTGTTTCATCAATTCTCCTTGATTATCGGAGTTGTCTAAGTCGTCCCGATGCGGATAAGTTGCGACAGCCCTCACCGCCAAATTAAACTTCAGTATCTTTTACACGAACTTCCTTTCACTCTTAATGTTAACTTAATCCCTGAGGGAATTCCATGCAATCCCCTGGAGAGGCAGCGAGCTATTTCGTGTCGAAGAGGTTCAAAGTTATGCCATGTTTTGACCGGGAAACATTGAATATTTCACAGAGTAACATCATTTCGATGGAACCACCGGGCGACAGATTGCATCGTGTTGCTGTGGAACCGCAGCCGGTGATAGGAGCCATCCATAAGCCCGATTCAGATTCATA
>JAJYJD010000106.1 GCA_021789755.1 Bacteroidota bacterium | reverse complement strand
TTCCCGATAAAAACAATTTCGCGTAGCTCACCAGTGTGCCTATCTGTGTCGAGAAGAGAGGCTCAGCTGCTTTTACAATGAAGGTTGTGGAAACGATTGTACCATAATACAACTTCGCAAAACCGAGCCAACCCGCCACGGGAATAACCGCCAAAATAACATTTGCGAAGTCGAAGCCCCGTCGCTGCCTAAGAATGAGGTAAACGAACAATATGAAAAGAAACGCATAGAATTCCGGTCTGATTGAAGGTGCAAAGCCCAGGAGGAAATATGACGGGCGCCTTATGGTCCCGGCGTTTTCACGGTAAACAGCGGATGCAAGGAGGATAATAGAAAACATGCCGCGGGCGTCTCCATACCGGTAAACGACCAGCGGAGAAAATAACCGTTGGCAGCCAGCAGAAATGCGGCAGCGAATGATGGGAGTGGATCGAACCGCAGTCTCGCAGTGTAGAACATCATGAGAATCGAGGCTGCTGCAAATATAAACGACAGAAATCTTGCCGTGAATTCTATGTTGCGAAGAAAAACCGCTGCCACAGCGATAAGGGGCGGCTAAAGCGGCGACGTCGCCCCGTATGTTCTATTCCCGGCGAAGGTGTATCCCTTTCCGTTAAAGATACCTTTTGCATATCCGAATTGAATGAAGACGTCATCCGGTATGTAATGGTGATAGAGCAGGAACGCAGCTACGCCGAAGGCTAAAATCAGAGGGACGATTAATTTCTTCATGAGCAAGATTTCAATTATTTAGGAGGATTTTGAATGGTTGGGTAATATTTGAGGAATGAAAAATTAATGATCAGGCAAAATCTTCTCCCTCAAACTTCACACGCGTCCCGCGGGATGCATTGAGGACGAAGTCTTAAATGGGAAAAGACGAATCTCTATCTCCCGGGAGGTAACCTTGCCCCTTGACAATGGAAACTGAAAACACTACATTAGTTTCCATGGTGCCACACCCCGACAACGTTCGCCAGGCGGTCCTCGAGCTTTCATACGAGAAGTTTGCCCAGCATGGTTTCAAGAAGGTGACCATCGATGAGATTGCGACCGAGCTTGGAATCAGCAAGAAAACCGTCTATAAACTGTTCCCAAGTAAAGAGGAGATTCTCAGGGAAGTGGTGTTTAATAAAATGACCACCCTGGTCGAAGCTTTCGAGAAGATCCAGTCGCTTAAGGATTCTTCAGTCGATAAGGTGCAGGCTATCTCCCAAATCGTTGGAACGCAGATAGACGAGCGATGGCAAAGGATTCTCATCGAGGTACGCCTGAACGCCCCGGCTCTATTCAAAGAAGTGGATGGAATAATACAGCATAGGCTTGCGCTGGGTTGGCAGAAGATAATCATAGAGGGCCAGAAGAACGGCTGGATCAGGAAGGACATCGATCCGGTTGTTTTTACTACGGCTTACGTCGGCGTAGTCAGGGAATTGATGAAGTCCGATTTTCTTACCAAGCACGCGCTCTCTGAGTCCGAAGTCCCGAAGCAGGTTCTCAAAATGTTCACGGAAGGTATTCTTACCGAGAAAGGAAGAAAAAGATAAAATGAAGAGGCTCGCAGTTTTTCTCGCTTTTGGCTTTTTCCTGGTGGGCTGTGGCAGTAACTCGAACAATAAGCCAGTGACCGCCACCGGTACCGTTGAGGCGACCGAGAGCTCCATTGCGGCGCAGGTCCCCGGAAGCGTCGTCAAGATGAACTTCGAGGAAGGGGCGCTCGTAAAGGCAGGCGATACGCTGGCAGAGACAGACCATGAGTCGCTTGTTGAACAGGTGAATCAGGCCCGGGCCGCGCTCGTCATGGCACAGCAGCAATATGACCTGCTTGTGAAGGGAGCCCGGAGTGAGGACCTGAAAGTCGGTGAAGAAGGTGTCAAGCAGGCGCACGCTAACTATAATCTCGCGCAACTCGCTTTTGACAGGACCAGGAAGCTGTATGCCGATCACAGTGTTTCGCAATCTCAGATGGACGCTGCCAATGCACAATACGAAGTTGCCGGCGCGCAGCTGAAGTCGGCTCAGGAAACGCTGACCAAGTTGCGACAGTATGCTCGACCGGAGGAAATTCGTGCCGCCGCCGCTCAGGTTCAGAAAGCCCAGGCAGGCCTCGACGGCGCGAGGATTGTCCTCGAGCATTCTTACCTGACTTCTCCTATCACAGGGACCGTTCTGGAGAAACTCCTCGAGGTCGGCGACTTTGCAGCAGTGGGAACACCGGTGTATACCGTGTCCGATCTGCGGACGATGAAGATGACGGTCTACGTCAGTGAGACCGATCTCGCGCGTGTCAGGCTTGGCGATGCCGCAAAGGTTTATCTCGACGGCATGCCGGATCACCCGTTCGATGGAAAGGTAATCTATATATCGCCGACGGCGGAGTTTACGCCGAAGAACGTCGAAACGAAGCAGGATAGGATAAAACTTGTGTTCGCGGTGAAACTTGCCATAGCGAATCCGGATGGCTACCTCAAAGCAGGTTTGCCAGCCGACGCGACGATTTACACGAAGTAGACAAGGTCGTCCGACCGGCCCCGGCGAGAAATTTTTCAAAATAATGATTATACAAGTCGACAATATAACTAAGAAATACGGCGAACTGAAAGCTGTGGACGAAGTCTCCATGACGGTCGAGAAGGGAGAACTTGTCGGCATTATAGGACCCGACGGAGCAGGGAAGACAACGTTCTTGCGGATGTTGTCCGGCGCACTGGAGCCGACGAGCGGTACCGTGATCGTGGAGGGTAAGACTTTTTCGGAAAATCGTCGCGAGCTCAAAGAAGACATCGGCTATTTGTCACAGATCAGTCAGGCATATGGCGATCTTACGGTGTGGGAAAACCTCGAGTTCTTCGGAAAAATCAGAAAGGTGCGGGACTGGCAGGAGCGTGGCGAGCGCCTCCTCAGGTTTGCAGGGCTGGCCGAATTCAAAGGGAGACTCGCCGACCAGCTGTCCGGAGGGATGAGACAGAAGTTGGGCATCTGCTGCGCCGTCATCCATCAACCGAAGATCCTGATACTCGATGAACCGACCACCGGTGTGGATCCTGTCTCGAGGAGAGAGCTGTGGCTCATACTCGCTTCGTTTCTGAGAAACCAGATGACAATTGTCGTCGCTACTCCATACCTGAATGAGGCTGAGAGATGCAACAAAGTAGCTCTGTTTAACGATGGGAAATTGCTCCGCTATAACAGTGTGCCCGGCCTGATATCCGAGACATCGCTCCACGTCTTCGAGGTTCATTCCCGTAATTTGAAGCGAGCGTTTGAGGTGGTTTCGGGTTTCGATTTCGCAGAGAGTCTCGTTGTGCTGGGAGACAGAATTTCGTTCGTCACTCCCGAAGCATCACGCGATAAAGCCGGCTCGATTCTCGAGGCGCTGCGAATCAAGGTCGACGAAAGAGCCGAATTAAAGGAAATCGGTGCATCGCTTGACAATATTTTTGCAGATCTGATAAAGTCGTAAAGGAGGAAATCAAAATTGCGGAAAATTATGATTATGCTGGCGATAATTTGTGCAGCCGGCTTGACTTACGCGCAGGTACCGCTGACGCTAAATGAGGCGTTGAAGGTTGGGCTTGAGAATTCGAAGACGCTGAAGATAGCGGAGCTCAACGCAGTCTCTGCTCAGGCAAAATATCACGAGGTAAACGCGAACAGGTGGGCCAACCTGTCGTTTCAGGGAAGGTACACCCGCCTCTCGACAATCCCGGCGTCTGTGCTTACTCTTCCGGTAAGCATCCCCGGTGTGGGAAATACATTCCAGATTTCACAGAACATTTACAATGACTATGACCTCCAGTTGTCCCTGCAACAGCCGGTTTTTACGGGCTTCCAGCTTGAGAACGCATCGAAGGCGGCTCGCGACAACGCTGAGGCCGCCACGTACGATACAAGGACCGACAAATCAAATCTCAAGGTCCAGATTGCCACGGCTTACTGGAGCGTTTACAATGCGCTCGAGGCCGCTAAATTCATGCAGGACAATCTCGATAGGACCAAGTCGCATTACCAGCAGGCCGAGAATATGCTGGCACAAGGAATGTTGACGCAGAGCGATGTGCTCAGTGTGAAGGTGCAGGTTTCCAACAGCGAACTCATGCTCCTGAACGCCCAGAACAATTTCAGGCTGGCAGAAGTCGCTTTGAACAACGTCCTTGGCGTACCGTTGAATACCGAATATACGATAGCTTCTGTGCCGCAAGCCGGCGACACTACTCTGCCGGCAATCAGCGACCTTCTCAAAGATGCGCTCGAAAACAGGAGTGAGCTTCACTCGTTGAAATTGAAGGTGCAGGCTGCGGGAGCAGCCGCTGCCGCTGCTTGGGGTGCATATCTTCCCCAGATTTCGCTCGTCGGGAATTTTTACTATCAGCGGCCGAACCAGAGGATATTCCCTAGCCAGGATGTGTTCAGGAATACATGGGACGCGAGCGTTGTAGTGAGTCTGCCGATCTGGAACTGGGGACAGACCCAGTCGAAGGTGGATGAGGCGAAAGCACAGAGCGAACAAGCCAGGCTTGCAGAACAGCAGACCGCAGATGCCGTTTACCTCGATGTTACTCAAAGTTACCTGAACTTCAAACAGGCAAAGGATAGGATCCGGGTGGCAGAGACGACTGTGAAGGATGCAGAAGAAAGCTACCGGATATCTGAACAGAAGTTCAAAGTCGGGCTCGTCACTAACACGGATCTGATTGACGCTGAGGTCGCGCTGCTCCAGTCCAAGCTGAATTATTCGCAAGCACTTACTGATCTTGAAATTGCAAGAGTGAGCCTGGAAAAGGCGACCGGCCGGTTGTAAATATGTCGCACGCAATAGAAGCATCACTCCTCACAAAAAACTTCGGAAGCTTCATCGCCGTCGATTCGATATCGTTCGCAGTCGAAGAGGGTAAGGTCGTCGGTTTCATCGGCGCTAATGGAGCAGGTAAGTCCACGACGATAAAGATGCTCTGCGGTCTGACAAAGCCGACATCCGGGGAGGCAATTGTTGCCGGTTTCGACGTCGCGAAGCATCCGGAGAAAGTCCGGGAAAATATCGGATATATGTCCCAGAAGTTTTCGTTGTACAGCGATCTTACCGTCAAGGAGAACATAGAGTTTTACGGCGGAGTATACGGCCTGAGCAACATCGAGCTTAGAGACAGGTTCTCCTGGGTAATGGAAGTCGCCGATCTGAAGGGAAGGGAGAATCTTCTCACGCGGGATCTTCCTCTCGGCTGGCGGCAGCGTCTAGCTTTGGGGTGCGCGGTCCTGCACCGTCCGAAGATCGTGTTCCTCGACGAACCGACAAGTGGGGTCGACCCGGTTATACGCAACAAATTCTGGCAGTTGATCGGCCAGCTGTCCGGAGAGGGCGCTACAATAATCGTGACGACTCACCATCTCGAGGAAGCCGAATTCTGCGAGAATATCATCATGATGCACCTGGGTAAAATTGTCGTGAACGGCTCGCCGGAAGGTATCCGCCGGCAGTTCTCCAATCTGCCTCTATTCGAAATCGAGACTGCTCAGCCGCTCAACGTATTTAATTTGGTTGAGCTGGAGCCCTGGATCACCGATGCGGCTATCTATGGAAACAACGTGCATGTCTATGCCGAGATTGAGGCGCCGGTTTCCGCGATCGAAGGCATATTGAAGAAGAACGGCATCGTCGATTTTCAGATAACGAAGGCTTCCCCGACACTGGAAGATATTTTCGTGAAAGAAACGCGGCCGAAGACGGGAGTGCCGAATGTTTGAGAATATACTCACAATTTACCTGAAGGAGTTCCGCCAGCTGAAGCGGGATAGACTCTCACTTGCGGCGATCATTCTCGTCCCGACGTTAATGCTTCTGCTTTACGGATACGCTCTGAACTTCGACGTGAAACACGTCCGTCTCGCGGTGCTCGACGAATCGATGACAAAAGAGAGCCGCGAGCTGCAACAAAAATTTTTCAGCACGGAGTATTTTGACTTCGCAGGCTTCGTTCCTGGTGAATCGGCAATCGATAAGTTTATACAGGACAACAAGGCAAAAGCGGTGCTTGTAATCCCCCGCGATTATGCCAGGGAGGTTCTACTCGGGAAACGCGTCGATGTCCAGGTGCTTCTTGACGGGGCCAATTCAAACACGGCCACAATTATCATGGGTTATGTCGACGGCGTGCTTCAGAATTACTCGGCAAATCTTACGGCCCGTTATATGACCCGGAAGGGATTCAGCTTTGCGTCCGGCGGGATCGACTACAGACCGAGAGTCTACTACAACCCGGAGCTGAAAAGCGCTAAGTTCCTGGTGCCGGGTCTCATCGGGTTTATCCTGATGATATTGAGTATCGTAACGCCGGCAATTTCTGTGGTCAGGGAGAAGGAGCGTGGTACACTTGAGCATATCAGCATGGCTCCTACAACTCCGCTTGAAATTATACTGGGCAAGACGACACTCTATTTCGTGCTTTCGCTCGCCGCCGCTGTGCTCGTTATTTCCGTGAGCTTTGTGCTATTTGATGTCACGGTGCGCGGAAGCGTGCTGCTCCTCGCGCTGACGATCGTCATTTTCCTGATAGGCACTCTAAGCATAGGCATTCTTATTTCGACTTTTACCAGCTCCCAACAGATGGCATTCCTGGTCGCGAGCCTCCTATCCATACTTCCAACGTTTATCCTCTCGGGCTTTGTCTTCCCAATCAGCAGCATGGCTCTTCCGCTTCAGATCGTCACATATCTTCTGCCGGGAAGATATTTCCTCGCGGCTCTCAGGGCCATCATGATGAAAGGCTCCGGATTCACCGATATTTACGATCAGATCTACCCTTTGGTGATCTTCGCTCTCGTTATCCCTTCGATCGCGTCGATCAGGCTTAGCAGGAAAGGTTTCTGAGATGAAGAGGATCTTGCGCGTCGTCAGGAAGGAATTCCTTCAACTCAGGCGGGACCGGAGAATGTTCGGCATGCTCTTCGTCGCACCCGTGCTTCAGTTGATTTTGCTTGGTTACGCCGCAACTGTCGACGTGAGAAACATCCCGATCGTCATTTGCGACTTGGACAATACAAGGCAGAGCAGGGAGCTCATCTCCCATTTTACCGGCTCGGATTATTTCGTACCGGTGGCGTACATATACGACATCAATGAAATCGATCATTACCTGAAAAGCGGCAAGGCCGGAATGGCGCTGGTTGTCCCCGTACATTTCGGGCGCGATATCCTTGCAGGCAAAACGCCGCAGCTTGCGGTTATTGCGGACGGATCGGATTCCAATACGAGCGGGATTGGTTTGAGTTACGCGAGCGTCATAGCATTGAGCTACGCGCGCAACATCGTCGTCCAGCGCGCGGAGAAATTCAACCTGATCAAAAATCCGGATGACCTTCCTCAGGTTGTCGCACAATCGCGGGCCTGGTATAACCCGGATCTGAGGAGCGTGAACTTCATGGTGCCTGCCGTCCTCGTAATGGTGCTGATGGTCATTACCCTGACGATAACTTCGCTGGCTATAGTAAAGGAAAAGGAGAACGGAACGATAGAACAGATCGTGGTGACTCCTCTCCATGATCTCGAATTCATCCTCGGTAAGATGATACCCTTCACCCTTATTGGAATCGTGGAAGTATTGCTCGTCCTGTTCGTCAGCGTCTATGTGTTCAATGTACCGTTGAGGGGAAGTGTTGCGACGCTGCTGGTATTGAGCCTGCTGTTTATCATGGTGGCTCTGGGATTGGGACTGTTCGTCTCCTCAATTTCGAAGACGCAGCAGCAGGCAACCATGACAGCACAGTTCTTCGTCATGATGCCTATGCTCATCCTTTCGGGCTTTATTTTCCCGATAGAGAACATGCCGAAGTTCTTCCAGTATATCACATACCTTGTACCGGTCAGATACTTCATGGAGATAGTCCGGGGGGTTTTCCTGAAGGGAGACGGTTTCGCCGACCTTTGGCCTCAAACACTAGCTTTGTTCTTGATCGGGGCGGGCGTGTTGTCGCTGAGCGTATATACGTTCAGACGCTCCCTCCGCTAATGGAACACCGGTGTCCCACTCAACGGTCTCGGTCGGATTAATGGATCGTGGATCGGTTGAAAATAGCCGGCTTCTGAAATCTAAGGGAGCACGGTTAGGCCACCCCATTACACCGTCATTCCAATATTCCCCGATTCCGGTATTCCGTTTCTACCTGAAACAGGTCTGTGCGCGCCCGCCGTCGATGCTATATGTGCCTCCCGTGATCCAACTTGCCTTGTCAGAGGCAAGGAAGAGAATTAGTTCTGCGATTTCCTCCGGCGTCCCGGCTCTGCCGAGAGGATGAGTGTCTTTTGAGTGTTGAAGGAACCTTGCGTAAGCTTCTTCATCCATTCCGCCGTTCCTGTGAAGGTTAGTGACCACGACTCCAGGGTTGACGGCATTTACACGCACTCCTTTAGGGGCAAGTTCAAGTGCCGA
Organism: Bacteroidota bacterium; assembly: GCA_021789755.1. GTDB lineage: Bacteria > Bacteroidota > Ignavibacteria > Kryptoniales > JAKASW01 > JAKASW01. The sequence goes on along the minus strand of JAJYJD010000106.1, from coordinate 2,697 downwards.
GCAGCGAGTCAATTGATCGACGCCGGCCTTGCTCACACAATAAGCCAGTACTCCTGGAAACGCGCGCGTGCCCGTGACGCTTGAAACGTTGACTATGTTCCCCTTGCAGTCGATGATCGAGGGAAGGGCAAGCTGCATTAGCCTGAAGACCGACGTGAGATTAATGTCCATCATCTCGTTCCATTGGGAGTCGGTCGTGTTTTCGATAGTCCCGTTTGCGATGATTCCCGCCGCCTGGACGAGTACATCGATTCTCCCGAATTGTTTCAGGGCGGTGTCGACACACTTCTTCCGGTCGTTCTCTTTCGTCACATCGCCCGCGAAGACGAGAATCTGGCCGCTAAACATTTTACATTCTTCCTTGACAGATTCGAGGTGAGAGATGTTTCTAGCGACTGCTACTACATTCGCCCCGGCCTCCGCGAATGACTTTGCAGTCGCTCTCCCGATCCCACTGGACGCGCCCGTTACGATCGCGGTCTTACCTTTGAAATTATCCATGATTATCCTTGAGGGTTGTTATCACAAAAGTTCAACTGATTAGCACGAGATTGCCAACACGCTTCAAAGTTGGCGTTCAAAATTAAAGAAACAGGTGCGAATTTCAAATCAGAGATGTGCGCTTGTTCCATCCCAACCTTGATTCTAAGCCCCTTCTTGGCTAATTTTTCAACCAATCTAGTCTGCGTTGAGCGGGCTTGTATTTAGCTAAACATTTGTTCCCACCGCGCCCGGTAGTCTTCGGGCGCCGTCGGACAAAACCCACCAAAATCCTGAGGTTGCGATGGTTCAGTTTGGCGGCGTTGACTATTTCAATACCGATAGTCTTCTTTTCGAAGAAGAGAGACTTGTCAGGGACACCGTGCGCGACTTCGTCTCCAAAGAAGTCATTCCGATAATCGAGAAGCATTTCCGCGAAGGTACATTTCCAATTCATCTCGTTAAAAAGATGGGTGAGCTCGGCCTCCTCGGTCCGACATTTCCTTCAAAGTATGGCTGTGCCGGGATGAACAATATATCGTACGGACTTATCATGCAGGAACTCGAACGCGGCGATTCGAGTATCAGAAGTTTCGCATCCGTTCAGAGCGGACTTGTGATGTATCCTATCTTCACGTTCGGCAGCGACGAGCAGAAGGAACGCTGGCTTCCGAGGCTCGCGAAAGGCGATGCCATCGGATGTTTCGGACTCACGGAGCCGGACTTCGGTTCAAACCCCGGCGGGATGAAGACACACGCGGTGAAGAAGGGGAACAAGTTCGTTTTGAACGGCGCCAAGATGTGGATCACCAACGGTACAATTGCCGACGTCGCCGTGGTGTGGGCGAAGCTCGACGGGAAAGTGAGAGGGTTTCTGGTCGAGAAGGCGACGAAAGGCTTCACCGCTCCGGAGATGAAGGGAAAACATTCGCTGAGGGCTTCTGTAACAAGCGAGCTCGTTTTCCAGGATTGTGAAATACCCGAAGAAAATTTGCTCCCCGGATCGAACGGCCTGAGATCGCCTTTGTCATGCCTGGACCAGGCGCGTTACGGAATTGCGTGGGGCGCCATAGGCTCAGCGATGGCCTGCTACGACGCGGCATTGAACTATGCGAAATCACGCATACAGTTCGATAAGCCGATCGCGGCGTTTCAGATTACGCAGGAGAAGCTTGTGTTCATGGTGAGTGAGATAACTAAAGGACAGCTCCTCAACCTTCAACTCGGCAGGTTAAAGGACCAGAATAAACACAGGTCGACACAGGTCTCGATGGCGAAGCGCAACAACGTCCACTTTGCGCTTGAGATCTCACGCCTCGCGCGAACGATTCTCGGCGCGAACGGAATTCTCGATGAGTACCCGGTAATGAGGCATATGGCGAACCTGGAAAGTGTCTATACTTACGAAGGGACGCACGATATTCACACGCTGATTATCGGTGCAGACGTGACCGGGATTCAGGCGTTTTCATGACAGATGGTATGCGGCAGGCGGTATGCAGTAAGGAACGATGAGCAAGAATCAAGCGGCAAGAAAAGAGAGGCGAGAGATTGAAGACTTGTTCGAGATACATCGATGGGAAGTGGAGAAGACGTAAATGAAAATCAATAATAAGATAACCGGCGATGCTTTGACGTTCGACGATGTATTGTTGCTTCCTCATTATTCAACCGTCCTTCCGCGCGAGACGGATGTCCGCACGAATTTCACAAGGGGGATCAAACTCAATATTCCACTTGTCAGCGCTGCCATGGACACGGTCACGGAGAGCGAGCTTGCAATTGCGCTTGCCCGCGAAGGCGGAATCGGGATTATACATAAGAATTTTTCGATAGCGCAACAGGCAGAACAGGTGGACCACGTCAAGCGGTCGGAGAGCGGTATGATCACCGACCCTGTGACGCTTGGGCCTGGCCATACGGTCCGTGAGGCCATTGCCGTAATGAACAAATACCACATCTCCGGGATACCGATTGTAAACGGTGAGATACTCGTCGGGATCCTCACAAACCGGGACCTGAGGTTTGTCGACGATCACGACCGCAAAGTCTCGGAATTCATGACGACCGAACATCTGGTCACGGCCAGAGTCGGAACAACTCTCGAGGACGCCGAAAAGATTTTGCAGAAGTATAAGGTCGAGAAGCTGCCGGTCGTCGACAACTCCGGCAAGCTGCGAGGCCTGATCACGTTTAAGGATATTCAGAAGAAAAAGC
>JAJYJD010000105.1 GCA_021789755.1 Bacteroidota bacterium | reverse complement strand
GGCCAGGATTTGAAGGAGAAAGAAAAAGGCTGCGAAAACCAGCCACCAAAATCCCGGGAAATTGATGAGGAAAAAATAAAAGGCAACGAGAACGATGATTCCGAGAATGCCGCCAACGAGGGCGCCTTTCAATCTTTTGATCAGCCAGGCCGCGAAACTTTGTTTCGAAAGGCCGAAGCGGTGCTCAAGGATAAACTCTGCATAGTAATCGAGAGGGAATTTTACAATCGAGAACAGAAGCTCCAGCCCGAATACAAATATGAGAAAACTCAGGTACATGTTCTTCGAAAACGCAGCGAGCGTCAGAAACGGGGCGCTGGCCGGCGTAAAGGCGAAAACCGCTATGTAAGCTATCGTCAGCGAGATGCCGACGATCGACAATGATATCTTCTTCTTGAGGTAAGTTTCGGATGAGGGCGGATCATCAGGAGACAATGACAGTGTAAAGTAGAAAAACTCTCGATCCGAGAAGGAAGTTCCGCTTTGCACTTGATAAAATATCAATGGAAGGGATGAAAAACAAACGGCGGTTCGGTGCTGACTCAATTTGAAACACCATGGGGAACCTTCCATCGATCAGAAAACTTATTCGAAACTTGCTGTGAGATGGGGGAGAAAAGGACTTGCGTGATGATTTCCTGCTTTGTATTATAGGATTGTCGTGCTGGCGAACTACCACCGGATTGCTCTTTAGCATCGTCCATTATTTTCTCTGAGAGGCGAAGAATTTCTTCCCTGTCGGTGGAAATACGGAATGAGGGCTTAACATGTCAGGGAGGCATTGTCAATAGCCCGGAATGACGCGGTGCCGACAGGCTCCGCATAAGTGCTGCAATAACGGACCACTGGCGAAAGCGGTTAGGATCGTCGAGGTTCAATTGCCGTGCTTAACAGAAGAAATGCCGGTGTGGACGGCTGTGAAGTGGAGGAGATGACAACGCAGTTGTTACATCGAAGCACATGGATAGCTCGAACTGTCGTGGAAACTTCTAATCCGTGCGGTCTCACCGTGCGGAGAAGGAGCGCGTTGAATCGAGGTAATTCGGGGACTGGCGCCAAGACGGACTATTCATTTCTCAATCCCCCATTCACCAATAGCAGCCACTCAATTTCTAACTTTCCAGGAGTAATAGGATTACTGCCATGTAGAGTGTGACTTAGGCCTCGAAAAAAACTTAGGGAGAAGCAAATGTCGTGCATTAGCTACGGGACTAAAGAACGCGTACTGGTTGTTATCAGCATATTACTGATTTCAGCCCGGTCACTTCTGGCTGCGGGCTCGGGGAGTATCAGGGGAAAAGTTATGGACAGGGAAACCAGGGAGCCGCTCCCCGGTGCAACCGTAATGATAAAGGGCACGAGCCTCGGGGCGGCGTCGAATCTGAACGGAGAGTACATGATTCCAGTCGCGCCGGTGGGCAACCAAACGCTGGCGATTTCATATGTCGGCTACGTGTCCACAACGGTAGAGGTTGCCGTGCTCGAGAATCGGGAGGTGGCGAAAGACATCCTTCTGGAACCGACGACAATTACCGGTCAGGCTGTCACCGTGACAGCCCAGGCTCAGGGTCAACTGGGTGCAATCAACCAGCAACTTTCATCGAACACGATCGAGAACGTCGTATCAAAGGCGAGAATCAGGGAGTTACCTGATGTCAACGCAGCAGAGTCGATCGGGCGGTTGCCGGGTGTGTCTATCCAGCGATCGGGCGGAGAAGCCACTAAGATAGAGATCCGTGGGCTTGACCCGAAGTACAGCATAGTCACCGTCAACGGCGTTAATCTCCCTGCGACAAGCACGACGGATCGAAGTGTGGACCTGTCTCTTATCTCTTCAAACATGCTTGACGGTATCGTGTTGAAGAAAGTGGTAACGCCGGACATGGATGCGGATGTCCTTGGCGGCACCGTTGATTTGAAATTGAGGGAGGCGCCCGAGGAGTTGCAGTTCAACGTATCGGGTCAGGGGGGGTACAATCAACTCCAGAAGTATTACGGCAACTACAATCTGAATGCTACTATCAGCAACCGTTTTTTTGACAAGCATCTCGGAATAATTGCAGGCGGCAACATAGATAATTACGACCGCAGCGCAGACAAACTCCAGGATTCATACGTCCCGTGGACTGCTACGGGGGGCATCGCTACGTTTGAACTCCAACTGAGGGAAGAAAAGGTCAACAAGAAGCGTAACGGTGCGAGTCTGCTCATGGACTATGTGATACCGAATGGGAAAATCACGGCCAACGGGTTTTTTAACCAGCTTACATCTGACGGTTTGTATCACCTCAACATTATCTGGACTCCGGCGGGACAGTACAACACGAACCGTCACTGGTATCAACTGGAGCAGAACAAGACCACCACGAACGTCTTCACGAGTGCCATCGGCGCAAAGCAGGATTTCGGCTGGATTCGCTATGATATAAGTGCAGCGAGATCAGGCTCTCACCTTGACAACCCGAACGACCGAGTCTGGCAATTTGACCAGGAAAACAAAGCCATGAACGACTCACTTTATAAGGAGACGGATTCGCCTGCCAAGATTGCGTCAGAGACGGTCATCGACACGAGTAATACTCTTTTGGCTTATATGTACATATACGGAACCAGACTTACTGAGAATCAGACATCGACACAGGCGAACTTCGAGGTGCCTTTTCGTTTGAGTGACCAGCTGGCAGGATACATTAAGGCGGGGGGAAAGTTTCGCTGGATCAATCGGACAAATGATCAGAGTCAAGTCGGTAACGGGGGGCTGCAGTACGGGAACAGCTCCCTGGGGATCAACAACGCTATCGCCTACCTTGATCAGCAGTACCCGGCGTGGGACCTCGCTACTATCACCAAATACTACAATGGGCTTCCCGTAACTCCCTTCTTGATCAACTATACACGCTCCAATTTCCTGAACGGTGATTATCCTATCGGGCTCGTTTATGACCAGGGCAAGATGAATAAGATGACGGATGCCCTGATGAATGCTCCGGATAGCCTCAGGGTGTGGGGCACTTACTCAATCGGCAGCTACGGGTACGATTACGATGGTATTGAGCAGTACCAGGCGGGTTACCTGATGGGCCAATTCGACCTGGGCGGCTACGTGACACTCCTCCCGGGCGTGAGATGGGAAGGGGAGTACACGAAATATCATGGTGAAAGATACCAGCAGATACAAGCCGGCCAGGGAGTCGACGCGCCGCCTTCGGATTTTGTCCGCTTGACGACCGAGAGGAGGAATTCGTTCTGGCTGCCCATGGTGAATTTGATATTGAGACCGACCGATTGGCTGCAAGTAAGATTAGCCCGGACGCAGACTCTTGCAAGGCCGGATTTTATTCAGTATGCACCGATAACATATACGGATGCCCAGAACAGTTACATCCAGGCCGCCAATCCTGGTTTGAAGCCTTCCCGGTCGACGAACTATGACGCCGCCGTCTCTGTGTTCAACAACACGATAGGTCTTTTTTCGGTAAGTGGCTTTTACAAGGATGTTAAGGACCTGATCTTCTATTCCACATACTCGCTCAAAGGAGGCATCCAACCGGATTCGACTCTGGATATACCCCCCGCCTGGTATGCAACATCGGCGCCGAGGATCAATACATATCAGAACAATCCGCATCCCGCAACATACTATGGTTTCGAAATCGAGTGGCAGACAAACTTCTGGTATTTGCCATCGGTTCTCCACGGCCTCGTGCTGGATGTAAACTACACTCACATATTCTCGCAAATGGAGTTAGCATATGACAGCCTTCTGACCACGAGGCAGGGTTACCACACCATTTATACGTTAGTACCGAGAACCGTCAAGACGCGCATGCCGGATCAACCTGCAGACATTGTGAATTTCACGTTGGGTTACGATCTGGGCGGCTTCTCCGCGAGACTGTCTTATCTGTATCAGACTGACAAGCTGACCGGGCTAGGCTACGACCAAACTGTGCCAAGCACGCTGCTCAGCACATACACGGGGCTTTACGCGCGCTGGGACTTGACCCTTCAGCAGAAGTTTCTGCAGAAGTTTGTGATATTCGCAAACTTCAACAACCTGAATAACAGACCGGACCAGAACTTTACAGGCTCTACGTTAACCGATCCGTCATACATCGAGTATTATGGCTTCACTATGGATCTGGGAATTCGATTTATGCTGTGACAATCAGATGGAACTTAACAGATGTTAAGTGACATCGAACAAAAACAATCCAAAAATGGGAGGTAAACAATGAAAGTCAGCACCAAGTTTATCCTCACGGTTTTTGTTGTGGGGACCATACTCGTGTGTGGACGAGTAGCCGGCGCGGCCGTCAGCGACACGCTTCTAGTGCCGTGGGCGGACACTCAAGGCAATTTCATATTGGATACCCTGGCGAACGCTATCGCTGGCGACACTCTTGCGAATGGCACTCGGGCCAATATGAACAGGGTGTACCTGTTACAGAGAGGTGGTTATTACCTGAACTCGAAGACGATCACGAACCACGGTTTTCCGCTGCGTATAGTCGGAGAGTCGCCCGGTTCGACATTCGCTACCGCTCCTCCTGAAATACAGATTAATACCAGCGGAGGAGCCCCGAGCCACAGTATACAGATTTACGACGACGTGTACTTCAAGAATCTATGGCTGAGCGGGTGCGATGAAAGCGGCGTACAGGGGAACTACTATCAGCCGATTGAAATCGAGGGTAGCAACCTTCATTGCTACATCGACAGCTGCATAATGGAGCGCTCGGACTTTGCCGTGACAGCCTGGACCAACTCGGGCAACGACGTCTATTTCACTAACTGCAAATTCCGCAATCTCATCGAGCACAACCCTACACAGCAGTGGACCGGCAGGGGCATTTCCATGTGGGCCGATGAAGACACGGTCGTTGTCGAGAACTGCACATTCTTCAACGTAAACATGACAGCCTTCCAATTGGAAGGCGGAGCTGCGAGGTATTTCCGATTCAATCACAATACGCTGGTCAATGTCGGACGCAGTATTCACAGCACTTCCGGGAGCTGGTGGCGAGAAGCGTATGTGTCCAACTGTCTCCTCGTGAATCAGTTCTGGCACGGTGAGGGCTTATGCGATTACGGTACTACTTTCGCGCCAACCCGTGATCCACGGGCCTATACAACCGGTTACTTCGCTGTCAGCCCGCTTCCCGGGAAATACGGTGCGCCGACCGGACGCCGCATAGGGGTCTCCAATATCGCGGCATTCCTTGACCCGTATTTCAAAACACAGTACGGCGACACCATCCGTGCACAAGGATATACCAACGCCGTTACCGATTCCTTCTTCAATACCTACAGCCCCGCAAACGGCGGACAAATGGTAATACAAGACACGAATTGGATCAGTGCCTATCCGGGCTTCACCGTCAATCCGGATAACGCGACGATGACGCAAGCTATGTTCACGTTCATCACCAAGGTGCGAGGATACCAGTATTACGGCACCGGAACTCGCGCTACACCGTATGACTATGCCCTGCCAGTCACCGCCGGTGACACTGACTGGACAGCCGTGAGTTGGCCGTTGCCGGAGAACTTTACTTACACGGACCAGTCACTTCCCAACGGAAAAACGCTGATGACCGGAAGCACTGATGGACTTCCTCTGGGCGACCTCAACTGGTTCCCGACCTCTCTGGCTACATTCAATTCAAACAAGGCTCAATACGTCGCCGCTGTCGAGCAAATTCCCGGCAAGAAGTTCTTTTTCAATGTCGATACGCTTGCCGAAGCAGAACATGGTACGGCGGGAGGAACTACGGTGGTAAAATCGACTCCTGGGCTCACCTATTACGATTACACCGGGGCCGGGTCCATTACATGGACATTTAATGTGACAACTGCCGGTGAATACGACACGAGATGGTATGTCAATGAGTGCGGTCGTGGTACGAGTGGACCGGTTATCGCGATCAACGGAACGCAAGTCCATGACAAGTCACACATGTGGGGGCAGTTCGTCTTTGATGCCGCAACCGGTGTGTCCGGAGGAATGCCGAACAATGCCTGGATCTGGGTTCCAATCACGGCAGATTCGGTGGGCGGTACCGGAACCTGGTCTCCAGGTGATTCTGCAGCCTTCACTTTGGCCACAGGTACGAACACAATTGCTATCATTGGAGGCGGTTGGGGTGAAGTAAAATTCGCCGAAATTGACCTCGTTGTACATGGAGGGACAGATACCATCAAATTGAAAGCGCCCGATGCGGTCGTGCAGCTTTGCACGCCGGGAGCCGAAGGCGTCAAATGGGTGGCATCTGGTTTCAAATTTGATTCTCTCTCTACAGCAGGAACCATTACCTGGACCTTGAATGTCCCTGCTGCCGGCAGCTATGCGCTCAATGTGGCCTATCAGAATTCGTTGGCGAACACGACAGTCCAGCTCAAGATTGACAATGGTATGCCGATGAACCTGTCTCTTCCCATGAACTCCGACGGAGTCGGACATGAAGCACTTTCGGACGTGGTACAGCTGACTCAGGGAAGTCACACTGTCCTCATGTCGGGGGCTGGAGCCAATATTGATTACATCCAGCTCGAGCAGAAAGTCACCGGAGTGAAGCAGCGTCCCGGACTTCCCGAGACTTTCAGTCTGGATCAGAACTATCCCAATCCTTTCAACCCGACGACCCAGATCAACTACTCGGTTCCGAAGAGAAGTCTTGTGACGCTGACTGTGTACAACGTCCTCGGGCAGAAGGTGGCCACGCTCTTCTCAGGTTATCAGAATGCCGGCAATTACCAGGCAACTTTCAACGCCGGTAGATACGCGAGCGGTGTCTACTTCTATCGGTTGGAGGCCGGGAGTCATTCGATGACAAAGAAGATGATGTTGCTTAAGTAGCATCAGGCAAGTGCATGCCTCTCTCTTCGCGAGAGCGGTAAGTCATACTCGAAGTTGCGGGCCGGGAAGACCGATATTTTCCCGGTCCGTTTTTTATTTGTGCGAAAGAAACTGCTTTCAACCGATTCTGTCGCTAAATTGATCGGCACGAGAGGCTCGGCGAGCTGTGTGTTTGAATTACTCCGCATAAGAGTCCAAACATTTGTCGGCTACGCAACAAAATGGAGCAGAATTATGCTGAAGATGATTTCATTTGTATTTCTCCTGCTGTTTTCAATTTCACCTGCTTCGGCCGAAACGATAGTGACCGGAAAGATAACAGGATTTGCAGGCCGACCGATACCGCTGGCGAATGTGTCACTCAGCCAGCCTAACGATAAGCTGCCGGAGAAAATAGTCGAGGCCGGCAGGACCGGCGGGTATAAAATCGCGATCGACTCCAAAGGTGTGTGGCTCCTCCGGTTCAGCGGAGTATTTCATCAGGATTATACCGTTGCTGTTTACGTCGATGAACCTAAAGTGATTAATCTCAACGTTGCGCTCGCGACATACAAGTACGGCAACAGCTTCGGAATTGTGAAGGTGCTGGGGAATTTCAACAGGTGGTACCCTCCGTCGGCCGTCCCCATGCACAAGCGGGCAGACGGAACGTACGCGGCAGAGATCAGGACGAAAGTCGATCCGGTCCTTTACCAGTTGACGGGAGTGTTGGCGCGGAACATACCGGGCACAAAGGCCGACAGGTATGCATATGATCAGAATGTAGGCTATAGTGCCGTCCTCGAAGCCAAACATGGGAAGGTGCGCGTCACTTTCGATCCCGGGAAGCTCCTCGGCTCCGATGAGCCGGCAAGTTTCACTTTCTCCGGGTCGGATTCGGTAGAGTGGAGATTTGCGCGGGTTTACGATGAGTTGCAGAGATGGAACACTCAATATAACGATGCTTTTATCCGATCCATCGGCAGGCGAGGGTCGGATAAGAAGCATATCGACTTTGATTATGACTCGGTCCTTTCGACCGTCGACAGACAGCTCAAGAGCGAGCAAAACGAAGTCGTGCGGCAGGAATTACACCTGATCAATTTTCTATTTCTCTTCAAGAGCGGGGCTGCCGATTCTTCGAACGCGAGGAATGTTCTGAAAGAAATTCCACCGGCGTCCGCCGTTTGGTCACTGTCACCCGTCGTGATCTCAAATGCACTTGATCTTTCGAAGCATGACGATATTAAAAGACGGAGATACGTCGAAGAAGTGATGAGTGACAATCCGTCCGGGGACGCGATAGCCGCCTTGCTTTCAAATGAATTTATGATCGAGCTGTATCGTGGAAATAAAGAACAGGCCATGAGATATTACGATGTTGCGGTCAACCAGTATGGAGATACTCCGGGGGGAAAAGAGGTATCGCACTATCACCATCTCAGCGCCGTCGACCCGGGCAAAACCGTGCCCGAGTTTTCCGTTGACTTGATGCGAAGATCGCCGAAGGCCGTTTCTAACAAATATTTCCGAGGCAGATATTATTTGATGTGTTTCTGGGCTACCTGGAGCAAGTCCTCCGTGGAAGAGATCGTGTTTCTGAAGAAAGCCTACAGAAAGTTCAGACGGAGAGGGCTCTCGGTGTTGAGCTTGTCGCTGGACGCTTCGCGGCAGGCGGTTGAAAAGTTTCAAAAGAGAAATGGCAACTTGCCATGGCTCAATGCGATTATCGGCGAGGGTTTCAAAAGCAAGATTTGCAGGGACTTTGAGGTCTTTGCAGTGCCGAAGCCGATCCTCGTCGATCCCGAAGGGAAGATAGTTGCGGTCGGACTGGATCTGCGCGGAGATAAACTTACAAATACGCTAGCGAAATACCTGGACAAAAAGAAAGTGAATGGTCGCCGCGCCAGATAGCCGCCGATCGTTCCATATTGCTGAGAACGAACGGATCGTGAGACGGGTGTTAATTATCCTCAACTCTCCTGAGAGTCTTCTTCGACCGCACGTGGTAAAATAGGCGCCGGAACAGCCTTCATGTTGCCGGCAACGAAAGCGCTTTATATATTTAACAGGTAATTCGAACTAATGGGCGAGTCGTGCAGCCATGAAGAGAAGACGTCTCTTGGCGACCATTCCGTTGTTAGGAATTGCCGCGGGCGGTTCGCATCAGGCCATCACGGGGTTGTGGAACCGCGCTTCGAAGGTGCAATCCTCTGGAACGACGGATGTATTCGAAAAAGCAAAAAACGCGATGCCGAGCATGCAGAGTGCGACTTGGGAACAGGGAGTGGCGAGGCTCGAATCGGGCGACCATGGACTTGTAATTTTTGTGGCAAAAGACGCTGTGCTGAGTCAGTCGCAGGACGGGCGGCTTGCGATGCTCGGCGAGGAATTTTCCATGAGCGACGCGGCTTGCCGGAAACGTGTCGATCGGAGAGAGTGAAAGCTGTTGAATACAAATGCCGCGCTCTGTTACTATTCTGCGATGAATGGACACACCAAATGAAAAATGTCGGCTTGATTGTCTACATGTCACGGAAATAGAAAGGACAGCGTATGAAAGTACTATTTATAGGCGGGACCGGAAATATAAGCACATCCGTCAGCAAGTTGTGCGTCGAGAGAGGGATTGATTTGTATCTGCTCAACCGGGGCAAGCGCAAGGTGAAGATCGGCGGAACAAAGACAATTACGGGCGACATTTCCAACCTCAAGATGCGGGCAACCGAGCTGGGAAAACATCGCTGGGACGTCGTCGTCGACTGGATTGCGTTCACAGAAAGCGACATAGAGAGAGACATCAACCTCTTCCGTGGTAAGACCGAACAATTTGTGTTTATCAGCTCGGCTTCGGCATATCAGAAACCGCCCACGTATCCGATAATTACAGAATCGACGCCTCTATACAATCCTTACTGGGAATATTCGCGGAACAAGATCGCATGCGAAGAAAGGCTCAATCGGGCCTACCGCGATGAAACCTTTCCCATCACAATTGTCCGCCCTTCCTTCACATACGACACGGTGATCCCGCTGGCGATCGGAGGATGGAACGAGTACACCGCGGTCGACCGGATGAAGAAAGGGAAGAAGGTGATCGTTCATGGCGACGGTACTTCACTTTGGACAATTACGCACGCGGAAGATTTTGCCAAAGGATTTGTGGGGCTCATCGGAAACAAAGGAGCGATCGGCCATCCTTTCACCGTCACTTCCGATGAGGCGCTGACATGGGATCAAATCTACAGGACCGTCGCTGAGGCAGCGGGAGCAGAAGCAAAAATAGTTCATATCCCCACGGATTTTCTCATTAAGTGCGACGAATCGTTTACCGGGACACTTCTCGGCGACAAATCCCACTGCGCGATATTCGACAACTCGAAGATCAAGGCGTTCGTTCCGGATTTCAGAGCGACCATTCCGTTCAGCCTGGGCGTGAGGAAAACACTGGCGTGGTTCGATGCCGACCCCAGGCGAAAGGTCGTTCTGGAAAAGACGAATGAAATGATCGACAGAATAATAAGCGCATACGAGAAGAAGGGAGAACCAGGTCCGTCGTTTTATTGACAATCCTGTCGACAGAGACTATTTTGTGAGGAACTACGCGCAACGAATCCGAAGTCAGAGGACACACCAGACATTGAGAACGCGTATCTTGCCGCCAGGCGAGACTTGAACCTACCGGAGATGCGATAATAAAACTTGAGGAGAAGGGATGAACAAATGCCTCGGAAGGAACATCGTCTTGATTCCCATTATCCAGTTTCTTCTCTTTCCGTTTTCGTCAGTTCCCTCGAAGGCACAGGAATCGAAGCAGCATGAGGGGTTGGAGACTAATCGTAAAGCCATTCTCGCCGAGCTGAAACAGCAGTTGAAAGAGGAGCTGGACCACTTCTGCCCGCTGTCTATAGATACCGAATACGGAGGCTACTTCACCGATATCAACCGCAAATGGCAGCTCGACGGTCCGCAGAATAAAATGATAGTGACACAGGCCCGCCTTGTGTGGGCTAACGCGAACGCGTCTCTCTATTACCAAGAGAGGGAGCCATATTACAAATATGCCCGTCACGGTTTTGAGTTTCTCAGGAACGTTATGTGGGATAAAGAGTACGGCGGTTTCTATGACCTCGTGAACAGGGAGGGAAAGCCTCTCGGGTCCAGGGACGAATTGACAAAGACCGCCTACGGAAACGGGTTCGCAGTTTACGGGCTGGCAGCCTACTACAAGGCTTTCGGCGATACATCGGCGCTTAACCTTGCCATAAAGACGTACAAATGGCTCGGCGTGCACAGT